>NZ_JACJEU010000028.1:54856-57793 GCF_014164215.1 Shewanella sp. SG44-2 | reverse complement strand
TGGATTGCTTGGATTGCTTGGATTGCTTGGATTGCTTGGATTGCTTGGATTGCTTGGTAAAACTTTGAAGGATGTAAGATGAATAATACAGAAATAAAATATGGTGGTCGCTACTGGGCTCGAACCAGTGACCCCCTCCTTGTAAGGGAGGTGCTCTCCCAGCTGAGCTAAGCGACCTGGGATAAAACGTAAATGTAAGCTTAAATTGATATGGTGGTCGCTACTGGGCTCGAACCAGTGACCCCCTCCTTGTAAGGGAGGTGCTCTCCCAGCTGAGCTAAGCGACCTGGGAATATCAATCTTTTTGTAAAATATGGTGGTCGCTACTGGGCTCGAACCAGTGACCCCCTCCTTGTAAGGGAGGTGCTCTCCCAGCTGAGCTAAGCGACCTGGGATATTTTACTTTTGAGTCCACCACTCTATTTGAGAAATGGTGGTCGCTACTGGGCTCGAACCAGTGACCCCCTCCTTGTAAGGGAGGTGCTCTCCCAGCTGAGCTAAGCGACCTGGGACTCTACACAACAGTTTAGTTAATTATATGGTGGTCGCTACTGGGCTCGAACCAGTGACCCCCTCCTTGTAAGGGAGGTGCTCTCCCAGCTGAGCTAAACGACCTGGGATATAATTAACAGTTATAATCCATAAATAAAAATATGGTGGTCGATACTGGGCTCGAACCAGTGACCCCCTCCTTGTAAGGGAGGTGCTCTCCCAGCTGAGCTAATCGACCTCGCTGTGTGGGGCCGTATTATAGGGGGCAAGCAAAACCTGTCAACGCTTTTTATTTAAAATAATGTCAGTCGGACTAAAATTGTTCGCTTTGATGCTTTGTTGAACAAGGGATTGTGATCAAAAATAAAGAAAATCCAAAAACCTCCCTAGGTTTGAAAGTCCGCCATTTCAACTGCTGGGTTTGACTGTTAGAATAGCGGCACATTTTTTTGTTTGTCTTCTTTAGACGTTTATAAATAGGTTAGTGTCCGATTATGACTACTAAGACGCGTTTTGCTCCAAGTCCAACTGGTTTTCTTCATGTAGGTGGTGCTCGTACAGCACTTTATTCATGGTTGCACGCACGTGCTAACAATGGTGAATTTGTACTTCGTATTGAAGACACTGATATTGAACGTTCAACTCAAGAAGCATGTGATGCCATTCTTGACGGTATGAACTGGTTAGGTTTGACTTGGGATGAAGGTCCTTATTACCAAACTAAACGTTTTGATCGTTACAATGAAATTATTGAGCAAATGCTAGACAAAGGCACTGCATACAAATGCTATTGCTCGCGTGAACGCATTGAGAGCATGCGTGAAGACCAAGCTGCGCAAGGTTTGCAACAGAAATATGACGGTTGTTGTCGTAACCTTGCACCTCGTGACACTGACGAACCTTTTGTCATTCGCTTTAAAAACCCAATTGAAGGCAGCGTTATATTTGATGATCACGTTCGGGGTCGAATCGAAATTTCGAACGATATGCTTGATGATTTGATAATTAAGCGTACCGATGGTGTACCAACCTATAATTTCTGTGTTGTAGTAGATGACTGGGACATGGGTATTACCTGCGTTGTACGCGGTGAAGATCATATCAATAATACGCCACGCCAAATCAACATACTTAAAGCATTAGGCGCACCGATCCCTGAATATGCACATGTGTCGATGATTCTAGGTGACGATGGCGCCAAGCTATCTAAACGTCATGGTGCTGTGGGCGTTATGCAATACCGAGATGACGGGTATCTACCAGAAGCACTATTAAACTATCTTGTTCGCTTAGGTTGGTCTCATGGCGATCAAGAAATATTTTCAATGGAAGAGTTGAAAACGCTGTTTAAGTTAGATGATATCAATAAAGCTGCTTCAGCTTTTAATACTGATAAGCTTATTTGGTTAAACCAACATTATATCAAGTCTCTCGATCCTGTTTATGTCGCATCACATTTACAATGGCATATGGATGATCAGAAAATTGATACTAGCAATGGTCCAGCGTTAACTGAAATTGTTACAGCATTATCAGAACGAGCGAAAACATTAAAAGAATTAGCTGCTTCAAGCCGTTACTTCTATGAAGATTTTGATAACTTCGATGAAGCACAAGCTAAGAAGCATCTACGTGGCGTGGCACTAGAGCCTTTAACATTGTTCAATCAAAAGTTATCTGAACTAAATGATTGGAGCGTAGAGAATATTCACAACGTTATTGAAGCCACAGCGACAGAACTTGATGTCGGCATGGGTAAAGTAGGTATGCCTTTACGCGTTGCGGTTACTGGCGCAGGACAGTCTCCTGCATTAGATTTAACCTTGTTCTTAATCGGAAAAGAAAGATCTGCACAAAGAATATCCAAAGCGATTGAATTTGTAGCAGATAGAATAAATTCCTAAAAAACGAGTTGACACTTTTGGGTATGCTGCATAGAATGCGCCTCGCAGTTGAGACATGATGTTAGATTTTTTCTAGTAGCATATTCAAAAGCATTAAGTAAGACGGGGTTATAGCTCAGCTGGGAGAGCGCTTCGCTGGCAGTGAAGAGGTCCACGGTTCGATCCCGTGTAGCTCCACCACTTACTTAACAATCTTTAAGTAGATAATTAGCATTGATGTTTAGCCTACAGACACCAATGAGTATTCACTCGATACAGAGTATAACGTATCAAATGTGTCCCATTCGTCTAGAAATAGAGCTTAGGACATCGCTCACTTTGGTTTATAAAGAGTCGGCGGTAACAGGGGTTCGAATCTTAGGATTTTGTTCTTCATTATAGGTGGTAACTAGCACTGGTGTTTAGCCTACAGACATCAATGAGTATTCACTCGATACAGAGTATAACGTATCAAATGTGTCCCATTCGTCTAGAGGCCTAGGACACCGCCCTTTCACGGCGGTAACAGGGGTTCGAATCCCCTATGGGATACCATATTTAA
>NZ_JACJEU010000028.1:0-54756 GCF_014164215.1 Shewanella sp. SG44-2 | reverse complement strand
ACCAATGAGTATTCACTCGATACAGAGTATAACGTATCAAATGTGTCCCATTCGTCTAGAGGCCTAGGACACCGCCCTTTCACGGCGGTAACAGGGGTTCGAATCCCCTATGGGATACCATATTTTTCAAATTTTAGTTTTTAGTCAGCTAAAATTTGGGGCTATAGCTCAGCTGGGAGAGCGCTTCGCTGGCAGTGAAGAGGTCCACGGTTCGATCCCGTGTAGCTCCACCAATTATTTGGTATTTAATGCATATATTGCATTAATAGATTAACCACCGGAAGGTGGTTTTTTTATGTCTAATTTTTATATATCCCTCCTTTTAATTAAGACCATATAAGCTCATATTCCTCAGCCAGCAATAAATACCACCCTCATATCACGATCAGTGCAAATGTGTGACATCCCACCCATAAGGATTTTTTTACTGTGTGACAATCCACACATAAAATCACGCTCCTGTTTCCTTATTAAATTAAAGTTAATACATTTCATTGAGTTACAAATAATTAACATTCTGGCCTAATGCTTGCTATGTTTTATCTATCCTCATAAAACGTTTATGGCGTACTTGTTCTGGGACAAGTCACCACCTTGAGGAAAATATAACACTAAAAAAAAGGAAGTTAATTATCATGAAAAAATCGACCAGTACCTTTACAAATCCACTCAAGTCAATTGCTAAACTAGCGACTATTGCTACTATTCTTGCCGCGAGCTTTAATGTTTTTGCTGAACCTGTAGAAATTAAATTTTCGCATGTTGTTGCGGAAAATACTCCAAAAGGACAAATGGCACTTAAGTTTAAAGAATTAATTGAGCAACGTTTACCAGGTGAATATGTTGTTAACGTATTTCCTAACTCACAGTTATTTGGGGATAACAATGAGCTAGCAGCACTTCTGCTAAACGATGTGCAATTTGTGGCACCATCATTATCTAAGTTTGAGCGCTTTACCAAAAAACTACAGATTTTCGATTTACCTTTCTTGTTTGAAGATATGGCCGCAGTTGATCGTTTTCAGCAATCAGATTCAGGCCAAAAATTATTAAACGCGATGAACCGTAAAGGCCTTGTTGGTCTAGGTTATCTTCACAACGGTATGAAGCAGTTTTCTGCGAACGATCCTTTGGCATTACCAAAAGATGCGAATGGCAAAAAGTTCCGTATTATGGCATCTGACGTTATTGCAGCTCAGTTTGATGCTGTTGGTGCTATTCCAGTTAAAAAGCCCTTCTCTGAAGTGTTCACTCTGCTACAAACACGCGCTATTGATGGTCAAGAAAACACTTGGTCAAATACCTATTCAATGAAATTTTATGAGGTGCAAAGTCACATCACAGAAAGTAATCATGGCGTTTTAGATTATATGGTTGTGACCTCAAATACCTTCTGGAAAGGTCTACCCGCTGATAAACGTGCCATCTTTAAATCATCACTTGATGAAGCGATTGCTCTTGGTAATAAAATTGCTTCAGAAAAAGATAACCAAGATAGACAAGCGATTATTGATTCTAAGCGTTCAGAATTAGTCACGTTAACGCCTGCTGCACGCCAGCAATGGGTTAACGCAATGAAACCAGTTTGGGCTAAGTTTGAAGATCAAATTGGTAAAGACATGATTGATGCAGCACAAGCAGCTAATACTAAATAGTCTCAACACTTGACGTGGTACTGATGCATTATTGCATCAGTACCACCTTTTTTTATTCAAGGAGTATGACCGTGATTTCAAGACTATTTGGTTATTTTGAAGAAGGGTTCCTTAATTTATTAATTACATTAATGACGTTGCTGGTTTTTGGCGAAGTTATTGCCCGTTTCTTTTTTAATACCGGTTTTTTATGGATCCAAGAACTGACCCTTACTCTTTGTGGTTGGTTTGTACTATTTGGCATGTCCTATGGCGTGAAAGTAGGAGCACATATTGGTGTTGATGCGTTTGTGTCTAAGCTATCTGGTAAGCCACAGAAAGCGGTCGCTATCTTTGCGTGCCTGTGTTGCATTATTTACTGCGGAATGTTTTTAAAAGGAGCTTGGGACTACCTAAGCCAAATGTACCAAATTGGTATTCCAATGGAAGACATCGACTTTCCTGCGTGGTTTATTCATCAATTAGATCCAGATTTTGCTTGGGAAACATTGCGCATCGATATAGAAGATGGCGCTGTTCCTATTTGGTTATCTCAAAGTATTTTAATTATCGGATTTTCAATGCTCACATGGCGTTTTATAGAATTATTTATCGCTATTTTGCGCAATAAAGCTGTTGGTTTCCAACTGGCCGATGAAGCAAAAGACAGCATGCATTTAATCGATGAAGCTGCGCTATCCACATCATCAGAACAACTAGAAAAAAATGATAAGGAAGCGAAATAATGACTATAGCAACTCTATTTATAGCTTTATTTATTTGCATGATGATTGGTATGCCTATTGCTATCGCATTAGGTTTTTCAAGCATGCTAACTATTTTGTTATATTCAAATGATTCGCTCGCTTCAATAGTTTTAAAACTGTATGAGTCGACTTCAGAACACTACACTTTATTGGCAATTCCATTCTTTATTCTATCATCGGCATTTTTGTCTACTGGTGGCGTAGCAAGACGTATTATTGACTTTGCAATGGACAGCGTTGGTCATATACGCGGTGGTCTTGCTATGGCATCGGTGATGGCTTGTATGCTGTTTGCCGCGGTATCTGGTTCATCACCTGCAACTGTGGCTGCTATTGGCTCTATTGTTATTGTTGGTATGGTACGCGCAGGTTATCCAGAAAAATTTGCAGCAGGCGTTATCACTACTTCAGGTACCTTAGGCATTTTAATTCCACCATCGATTGTAATGCTGGTTTATGCGGCTGCGACAGAAGTGTCTGCCGCTAGAATGTTTATGGCTGGTTTAATTCCAGGCTTAATGATGGGTTGTATTTTAATGTTAGCAATCTACATTGTTGCACGAATTAAAAAACTGCCTTCGCGCCCTTTCCCTGGAATAAAAGCACTAAGCATATCAAGTGCTAAAGCAATGGGTGGATTAGCACTCATTCTTATTGTACTGGGTTCAATCTACGGTGGTGTTGCCAGTCCAACTGAAGCAGCGGCCGTAGCTTGTGTGTATGCTTACTTTATTGCAGTATTTGGCTATCGGGATATTGGACCACTCAAGAATGTTGCTTGGCGAAATAAACAAGAATCTTTAATCGGCGCCTCATTACGCAATATAGGGCACATGTTGCTTGCCGTTATTAAAACTCCAACCGACAAAGAAATCCGTCATGTAGTACGTGATGGCGCTAAAGTTAGCATTATGTTGTTGTTTATTATTGCTAATGCCATGCTGTTTGCTCACGTATTAACCACCGAGCGTATTCCACATATTATTGCCGAAACGATTGTCGGATTTGGATTACCCGCATGGGGTTTTTTGATCATCGTCAACTTATTGTTATTAGCTGCGGGTAACTTTATGGAGCCTTCAGCTATTCTGTTGATTATGGCGCCAATATTATTCCCTATCGCAACCCAGTTAGGTATCGATCCTATTCACTTAGGCATCATTATGGTGGTCAATATGGAGATAGGCATGCTCACACCGCCTGTAGGGCTCAATCTGTTTGTCACAGCAGGAATAACAGGAAAAAGTATGGGGTGGGTAATTCAATCGTGCCTGCCTTGGCTGGTATTGTTACTCGGTTTCTTGATGTTGATTACCTATATCCCTCAAATTTCACTATTTTTACCTGAGTATATAGACAAATTAAACGGCTATTAGCTTGATAATTCGCGTATTATAGACGAGCCTTAATTTATTAAGGCTCGTTTTTTTACACATGCTCAATAATCATCATAACTATTACCGATTGGGAATATGCATGCTTTCATTCTCGACTACCAAAAAACGTAAAATTGTACTGAGCATCATGCTCATCATCGGGTTATTACTGACCCTAAAAGTTACGTATTGGTATTTACTTGAACAGGGCACAAAGTCCATTGCTGAACAATCTGAAAAACAAATCAATGAACTGGTAATTTTTATTGATAACGCCCTTTCACACTACGAAAATATTCCAGCAGTGCTCGCGCAAAATCCCATCTTAGAGCAAGGGTTACTTGATCAACGCAATCCTCAAACAATCGAAAAACTTAACGCTTATTTATCTGAATTACAGCAAGTTACAGAGTCGTCAGATATTTACCTTACTGATGCGCTCGGAGTTGCTATTGCCGCCAGCAATTGGGATGTACCCAACTCTTTTATAAATCATGATTATTCATTTAGGCCCTACTTTATTGATGCTATATCAGGAAAGTCTGGACGATATTATGCAGTCGGTACCTCATCCAATAAGCGCGGATTCTACTTTGCTAATCCGGTATATCACAAGGGAGTGGTATTGGGTGTAGTGGTTGTGAAAGTTGATATAAGTTTGATTGAACAACAAAGTAGTGGCATTGCCATCGCAAGCCAATATGAGTTTATGATTAGCGATCCTGACAATATAGTGTTTCTTTCAAGCATTAATAGTTGGCGATTTAATTCATTAACGCCGCTAACACAGGCAAAACGTTTTGCACTTAATTCATCAAAACGCTATGCAAACCGACCCATTGGTGAGCTTAGCATTACCCCTAATTTTGCCTTAGGTGAGTCAAGCACGACTCAGGTATACCAAATCTCGTCTTCTGAAGGCAAAGAGAAGTATTTAGAACGCCACCAGTTAATGCCTAATGCTAACTGGAATGTGCATATTCTAGCCCCCATGAAACCGTTATATGAGTCTTTACCGCCTATTATGTTGCTAGCGGCGACACTTTACTTATTACTGGCCTTGTTTATTATTTACAGCTTAGAACGAAGAAAAAACTTTCTTCGGATGCGTCAAGCCCAAAACCTATTAGAACAACGCGTGAAAGAACGCACATTAGAGTTAGAACAAGCCAATACTCAACTTAAAGATACCCAAGACGAACTTATCCAAGCCGCAAAGCTTACGGTCATAGGCAGTCTGTCCGCCAGCATAAACCACGAACTCAATCAACCGCTAGCCGCACTACGTAGTTATGCGCAAAACACCCAAACTTTCATTGGCCGTAATATGATTGAAGATGCCAGCAGCAATATCAAAATCATGATAGAACTCACCGATAGGCTCGCAGATATTATTGGTCAGTTTAAAAGCTTTACGCGTAAATCTCAGGGTAAAGATAACGCCACCGAAATTAATCAATCGATTGAGCAAGCACTTACCATTGTTCAACCTGAAATGGACAAACAGGGTGTTAAGTTATCGCTGAAATTATTAACGGGTAAATGCCAAATATGGGGCGACAAAGTGCGATTACAGCAAGTGCTCGTTAATCTTATTAGTAACGCTATCGTCGCTATGCAACAATCTAACGAGCGACAATTACAAATCGAAGTCTACTGCGACAGTAAGGTCAATATAAGTATCCAAGACAGCGGTCCGGGTGTAAGAGAAAGCCAGATGAACAAAATTTTTGAACCTTACTATACCACCAGTGAGCGTCAAGGATTGGGCTTAGGGTTGTCCATCTCGCAACGTATTATTGAGTCAATGCAAGGTTCTATTACTGTCGAGAATGCCATACCCGGTGGGGCTATTTTTCATATCATTTTGCCACTTTATTTACGTGAGGAAGTGTAAACGTGACTCAAATACAAGACATCAATAATTATCAAGTCATTATTGTTGATGATGAACCTCATATCGGCATCGTATTACAGCAATTATTTAAGCTAGAGAATATCAGCGCGCTGGCGATTACGAACCCGCAATATATAGCTAACCAAATAACCGCTAACTGGCCAGGCATAGTGATTTCTGATGTCAATATGCCGCAACTCGATGGCTTAAGTTTATTGCAACAACTGAAAAAACAAGACAATGACTTACCTGTAGTACTATTAACGGGTTTTGGTGATATCGCCATGGCGGTAGACGCACTCAAAAAAGGTGCTTACGACTTTATCGAAAAACCATTTAACAACGAACATATACTCGATGTGACCAAACGCGCATTAGATAAACGTGCGCTAACACTTGAGAACCGTAAACTTAAACGCGAACTTGAATCGCACATAGCACCTGGCCCACGTATTTTAGGCAGTAGTCCTGGTGTAATGAAAATGCGCCACCTTATTGACCAAGTGCTAGACACACCGGCAGATATCATGATTGAAGGTGAAACAGGCGCAGGTAAAGAACTTGTCGCCCGATACCTGCATGACCACAGCTATCGTAACAAAGCCAATTTTGTCGCCATTAATTGCGGTGCAATCCCTGAAAACCTCATTGAAAGTGAACTCTTTGGTGCTGAATCGGGTGCTTTCACTGGCATAGACAAACGCCGGATTGGTAAGTTTGAATATGCTAATGGTGGCACGCTACTTCTGGATGAAATAGAAAGCACTCCTATGGCTTTACAGGTTAAATTACTGCGAGTCTTGGAAGATCGTAAAGTCGAACGATTAGGATCAAATACACCGATAAATTTAGACATAAGAGTTATTGCCGCAACAAAATTAAACTTGCAACAACTGTGTGAAGAAGGGAAATTCAGACAAGATTTATTGTACCGACTTAACCTGGTGACCATTGTCATTCCTCCACTACGAGATCGCCGAGAAGACATTCCATTACTGTTTTTACATTTTGCCAGAATTGCTTCTGCCCGTTACCATAAAGCACTCATTGCATTAAATCCCCAGCAAACCATGGTGCTAACCTCTCACGACTGGCCAGGCAATGTACGCGAGTTGCGCAACTTAGCAGAGCGTTATGTATTACTGGGTGCAGAAGCCGCTTTTGCGGGCAATTTAGACAGCCACACGACTATGCACACTAGCATGTCGCTTCAACAACGAGTTGAGTTCTTTGAGAGGATGTTGATTGAAGAAGCTTTAAGCCATAACAAAGGCAGTATTAAGCTAACAATGGAGCAACTCGAATTACCGCGTAAGACCTTGTACGACAAAATGCGTAAGTTTGACTTAGACCGTAAACAATTTATCGAGAGTTAGCTCGCTTTGGATACATCAATAACCTGTTGTTGATGTATCCCTAAACGCCAGATAGCCACTAAAAGCAGTGCCAAAAGGCTCATCGATCCGACAACCACTCCATTCCATTCTGCTTCGTGCCAAAATAGCATTAAATAAGGCCCTCCCAGAGATGCACCAAGATAGTAGCAACATAAATACAGCGATGTAGCCTTAGCACGATGACTGGTTGCACGGATAGCTACAAACGAATTGCAACAGCTATGAGTTAAGAAAAATCCGCAAGCACTGATCAAAAAGCCCACCACAATAGCAGTCAATGTATCCACTAAGGTCAACAACGTGCCTGCGACCATCAAGCATAACGCCACCCTAAATAATGGCATCGAGCCATAGCGCATAATCCATTTTGCCGACAAATAAGAAGCGAAGGTGCCACTTGAATAACATAGAAAAATCAAGGTTGCATTAAAGCGACTTAAACCATAAGGTTCAGCCATAATATGCAATTGAATAAAGCTAAATTGATTAACCATCATCATAAATGCTAAGCCACCAATGGCATAAGCAAGGCGCATCTGCGAGTCTGACAAATGGAACATAAAGCCATCGATGTCTTGCTTTACTTTATGCATCAAAGAGACTTTTTGCTTTACCACTGGGGGCTTAATTTCTTTACGCGGCAATAAATACGTTACCAATGCCACTCCCATTAACGTTACCAAAAATATCAACCCCATAGACGACTGCCACGATAAATTTTGGGCCATTAACCCACCGAAAATTCGTCCTGCGATGCCACCCATACTGTTGGCCATAATGTATACGGCAGCAGCTTTTAGCATAAAGGAAGGAGCCAATTGCTCTTTAAAATAGGCCATCGAAATCGCAGGAACAGCAGCAAGCAAAATACCTTGAAGTAAACGAACCCAAAGTAAGTCATCAAAAGTCTGAGCAAAAATCAACAATATATTAGATGCAGCAAGTAACCATAAACTCACCACAATAGGGGCCAACCGTCCTATCCGGTCAGATAAAACCGCATAAAAAAGTAATGAAAAAGCTAAGGTAAAACTGGTAACCGATAACACCAAAGTAGCTTGTGCGCCAGACACATCAAAATGTTCCGCTATAGACGGCAGCATGCCTTGTACTGTGTACAAATTAATGTAAATCACCATAGAAGCGATGCACAAGGCCCAAATTAAACGAGTTTGCGCATGCGAACGATAAGTCTGAGATAACTCTGTCATAAACAACCTAAACAGCACATTAGGGTAGAAAACAGATTATTACCCGCCAAATAAATAGATCAATGACGGGCATAAGAGTTTGTGAACTAGATTACGAAGTGGTTATTTAACGCGTTTCATTAACACTTGAGTGGTAAATTGACCGTTACTGATCACACGGAACTTATCATACGTTTGAAAAATAGCATTTCCTTGATAAGTGATCATTGCCACAACACCGTAATCAACACCGCTTTTGACTAACTCAGCAGGTAAGGTGAATTTAAATGGAACGGGTGCTCTGGCTATATCAAAGTTTTTTTGAGAAATAATCGCCCCCGGAGTATTGAAATCAATCAATGCGATGTTAATTTTACACCCCTGTGGTAAAGCAATTTTTTCTATATAGCCAGCATAGCCATTTACAATAACAGGTTTTTCAGGCTCAATCGTCACACAACCATTCAGCATAATGGCGATCAAAGTGACAACCGCGAATTGTATCCCTTTCTTAATTATTAACATGTTAGCGTCCTACTTGGTCATTCTGATTAAACCTTCCTGTGTGGCAGAAGCCACAAGACGTCCTTGCTGATCAAAAAACTGCCCTTTTACAAATCCACGTCCACCGCCTGCATTGGGGCTATCAATACAGTACAAGAGCCATTCTCCCATATTAAATGGGCGATGGAACCACATGGCATGATCAATAGTGGCCATACGCATACCTGGAGTTAAAAAAGACACCCCATGGGGCTGAGTTGCTGTGGCTAAAAAATTAAAATCCGATGCGTAAGCGAGTAAATACTCTTGAATACTGTGATCCGATGGTACTTGTCCATTGGCACGTAGCCATACATACCCTTTTGCCTCTGTGGTGTTTGGCGCGATAGGATGAACTGGGTTAACTAAACGCATTTCAATCGGAGAGTCTGCCATAAATTTTTCGAGCATTTTCGCAGGTACTTTATCACGCATGGTCACTGCAAGTTCTTGCTGATTCAATAAACCTTCAGGTCCGGGCACATCAGGCATGACATCTTGATGATTAAAGCCTTCTTCAACCGTTTGGAACGAACAGGTCATATAAAAAATAGGTCGACCTTTCTGAATCGCTTTCACTCTACGCGCACTAAAGCTTCCTCCGTCGCGCATATTTTCAACATCGTAAATAATCGGTAGCTTTTCGTCACCGGCACGTAAAAAGTATGAGTGTAAAGAATGTACATGACGGTCTTCACTAACCGTTTGTTTTGCAGCACTTAACGCTTGCCCCATCACCTGGCCACCAAACACGTGCCCGAAGCCTAAATCTTGACTCTGGCCGCGAAACAGACCTAACTCAATCTTCTCAAGTGACAACAATGACAATAAATCGTTTAATACCTGACTCATAACACCTTCTCTACAACTTGGATTAACGTTAAGGTTACCTCAGTTAAGCTGATGTTTTCTAGCTTATTCTATGGTAATAGCTGAATTAAAGTCATCTTGTGACAAATCACAAAATAGTGATGCAACGCAAATATTCATATCTGCAGCCTTATTGAATATTTGGTATGCTATTAGACATAACTAATCAACAGTGCGTCTCACAATATTATGCAACCTAGCTCAATGCAATCATGGTTTATGGCTATCCGTCCTCGTACGTTACCGGCGGCAATCGGTCCATTATTAATTGGAAACATGCTCGCGATTGGGCTCGAACAATTTAGCTTACTCATCGCCTTCACCTCAATGCTATGTGCGGTATTATTGCAAATTTCAGTTAATCTCGCTAATGACTACTTTGACTTTAAGAATGGTATCGACACCGAAGAGCGTCTCGGTCCAATAAGAGTCACTCAAAGCGGCATACTTGCGCCTTCATCAGTACGAAACGCCATGATCGGTTGCCTTATTACATCACTATTAGTGGGTTCATTACTGATCGTTCACGGTGGCTGGCCCATTGCCATTCTTGCAGCAGCCTCTATATTGGGCGCGTTGTGTTATAGCGGAGGCCCCTACCCACTTGCGTCACATGGATTAGGTGAAATTGCTGCATTTGTATTTTTCGGCTTAGTCGCCGTTGTTGGCAGTTACTATTTACAAGCAGGCACCACCACCATGACAGCGTGGTTACTTGGCTGTGCCATTGGCTTTTTTAATGCAGCCATCATGCTAGTCAACAATACTAGAGACATTTCTACCGACACTAAAGCAGGTAAAAATACCCTTGCGGTACGAATTGGTGAAGCACAAGCTAAAGTGTTGTACCAAAGTTTTGTCTATTTACCATTTGGTATCATTATCGCGGGATTCTTGCTCGGGTCACTCGATGGATTACCTGTATTATTATCGGGAGCATCATTAATCATTGCGCGTAATCTCAGCCGCGAATTTTACGATAACTCAGGTGAAGCATTAAATCCGATCCTTGGACAAACAGCTAAATTGACGATGATTTTTAGCATCTTATTTAGCATTGGATTGTACTTTTCGCTAACCTAACCATTTGCCTTAGCTAAATAAAAAAGGCGCTTCATTGTAAAATGAAGCGCTTTTTTAACGTAAGCGTAATTACACCTTAGACAAAGTGCGTTGTTTTGCACTCCAATCTAAATGGTATTTCTCACCAGCGGGCTTATCGGTGCGCTCAAAAGTATGTGAACCGAAAAAGTCGCGCTGACCTTGTAATAAATTAGCGGGTAATGTCTCACAGCGGTAACTGTCGTAATAGGCAATAGCCGAACTAATACAAG
The DNA here is from genome assembly GCF_014164215.1 of Shewanella sp. SG44-2. Taxonomy (NCBI): domain Bacteria; kingdom Pseudomonadati; phylum Pseudomonadota; class Gammaproteobacteria; order Alteromonadales; family Shewanellaceae; genus Shewanella; species Shewanella sp. SG44-2. The sequence continues at coordinate 43,748 of NZ_JACJEU010000028.1, read as the reverse complement.
GTGCAGGAATGCCTTGCATAACAGAGGCTGCAACCGTTTTACGCCAGTTAAGGTGTTTTTGCGACAATGTCTGGCTAAAAGTGTCGGCCATTAATAAGTTTGCTAGGTTTGCATCTTCTTGATAAGCCTGAGTAATAGACTGCAAGAATGTCGCTCGAATAATACAACCCGCTCGCCAAATTTTAGCAATTTCAGCAAAATCTAAAGACCAATTTTGCTCTTTAGCATTCATCGCCATCAACTGGAAACCTTGAGCATAACAGCACACTTTAGCGCAATATAATGCATCTTCAAGGTTAGCAATAAACTCAGCTTTTTCAGCATCACTAAAACTGACTGGTGCAGGTCCTGCTAACTTCGAACTTAGCTGCATACGCAAGTTTTTCTGAGTACTCACAGCGCGTGCATAAACAGCTTCTGCAATCGTTGGCGCTGGGCAACCAATTTGCAAGCTGCTCACTGCAGTCCATAAACCAGTGCCTTTTTGGCCTGCTTTATCTAAAATCATTTCAACTAACGGCTTGCCAGTTAAGGGATCGTCTTGTTGTAAGACTTCAGCACTAATCCCCATAAGGTAACTGTTAAGAATACCTTTATTCCAACCATTGAACACATCACCGATGTCATGGGCAGACATGCCTAAGCCGTCACTGAGTAACTGGTAAGCTTCGCAAATAAGTTGCATATCCGCATATTCAATGCCGTTATGAACCATTTTAACGTAATGACCAGAACCAGCAGGACCAATATAAGTCGTACATGGCTCACCTTCGGTTACTGGATTGCCAGGCTCAAAACGCTCAATCGGTAAACCTGTTACAGAATCCACTTTAGCAGCAATGGCTTTCCAAATTGGTTCGACATAACGCCATGCTTTTTCATCTCCACTAGGCATTAGCGATGGACCATAACGTGCACCTACTTCGCCACCAGACACTGCAGAGCTAAAGAAAACAAACTTATCTTTATAACGTGCTTCGCGTTCTACCGTATCGGTCCAAAGGCTGTTACCCGTATCAATAACGATATCATTGGCTTCAATACCAGCTTCGATTAACGATTTACACACACCGTCAACAGGCCCACCAGCAGGCACAGATAAAACAATCACTCGAGGTTCAACTAATTTAGCCAGCATTTCTGTAAGATTATTACATGACTGCATGCGCGGTGCCGTACCTGCTTTGCGCTCACTTTCTTCTTGAGCCACAGCGGCGTTGACTTTTGGAGTATCTAAATCGAAAACTGCAACATGGTAGCCGTTGTCAGCAATGTTTAATGCGAGGTTCTTGCCCATAACACCAAGGCCGATAACGCCGACGTGAGATTGTTGGGTGTGGTTATTCATAGTGTATGTTTCCACAGGTCACAGAGATTAATCGCGTAGTGCGAATCCATTTGGGTGGCAAGTATAGCGATTCTTGTAACTAAATTACCAGTCACAAAACGCGGAAACGCTGTTTTTTACAATGTATGCTCAATCTGTTTATTAGGATATAACATCTTGTCACAATAGAAAAAACCATAAAAACACAGGTTTTTTATGGTTTCGATTAACAATCATCGCGTCTTATACTAGGGTTAATTATTGAAGAGTAACATCATGTTAATTTAGTAGTTAGTGCATTAGCATAACCCATTCTAGTCAACGCATTGCGAACAATATCCAAGGTTTGTGGGTCTTCAATCGTTGCTGGCATGGTGTACTCTTGATTGTCAGCAATTTTACGCATTGTGGCTCGTAATATTTTTCCAGAGCGAGTTTTAGGCAACTTTTGCACAGCACTGACTAACCTAAATGAAGCCACTGGACCAATTTCATGACGTACCAGTGCAAGTAACTCTTTATAAAGAGCTTCATCTGATAAGGTCACACCGTTTTTAAGTACCACTAATCCAAGGGGCACCTGGCCTTTCAGTTTATCTTGCACACCAATTACCGCGGCCTCAGCAACGGCTTCATGCTGACATAAGACCTCTTCAAATCGACCGGTAGATAAACGGTGTCCGGCAACATTTATGATGTCATCAATTCTGCTCATAATGTATAAATAACCATCTTCATCGACGTAACCAGCATCTCCAGTTAAGTAATAACCAGGATACATAGACAAGTAACTGTCAATATAGCGTTTATCATTTTGCCACAAGGTCGTTAATGTGCCTGGTGGTAAAGGCTGCTTTATCACCACATTACCACTTTCATTAGGAGCCACTTGTTGCCCCATGGCATCAAGAATCTCCACTTGGTATCCAGGTACTGCGCGCGCAGGCGATCCGGCTTTAATCTCTATCGGATCGGTGCCTATCAAATTTGCCGCGACTGGCCAACCGGTTTCGGTTTGCCACCAATGATCAATTACAGGTTTACCTAACTGCTGCTGACTCCAATTTAAGGTGTCAGGATCGCAACGCTCCCCCGCTAAATACATTTGCTTCAGACAAGTTAAATCAAATTGTTTAATAAACTCGCCGTCAGGATCTTCTCGTTTTATGGCACGAATAGCTGTGGGGGCGGTAAAAAAGCTACGAACATTTTTTTGCTCGATAATACGCCAAAATGCACCGGCATCGGGAGTACCAATAGGCTTACCTTCGTACATTATGGTCGTCGCACCCACAAGCAATGGCCCATAAACAATATATGAATGCCCTACCACCCAGCCAACATCAGATGCCGCCCAAAAAACATCGCCAACACCAATGTCATAAATGTGTTTCATCGACCATGCTAATGCGACTGCATGGCCACCATTATCACGTACTACACCTTTAGGTTGACCAGTGGTACCAGAGGTATATAAAACATATAAAGGATCGGTCGCATCGAGCGACACGCAATCAGCGTCAGGCGCACCCACCAGTGAATTGTACCAATCCAGATCTCTTGGTGACTGTAGTTGTGCTTGATATTCAGTACGGTTTAAAATAATGCAGTGATCGACTTGATGTTGTGCTTGAGATAATGCGTCATCGAGTAAAGGCTTATACGGTACGACACCAGAAGGCTCAATACCGCATGAAGCAGACAGAATTAACTTGGGTTTTGCATCGTTAATACGAGTCGAAAGCTCATTGGCGGCAAAACCACCAAATACCACAGAATGAATTGCACCAATCCGTGCACATGCCAGCATGGCATAGGCGGTTTCTGGCACCATTGGCATATAAATAACCACTCGGTCGCCTTTTTCGACGCCAAGAGACACCATCAATCCAGCCAAGCGTTTAACTTGAGCCAACACAGATTGATAGCTAATAGAGTATTCGTTGTGCGTCACAGGACTAATATAGTGAATTGCAGTTTGCTCGCCTCGCCCAGCTAATACATGGCGGTCAACGGCATTGAAGCAGGTGTTCATCTTACCATCAGCAAACCAACGATAAAACGGTTTGTCGCTGTCATCTAATACCTTTTTTGGCGCAACATCCCAATGAATGGATTTTGCCGCTTGTTGCCAAAATACTTCAGGCTCGGCTATCGATTGTGCGTGCATTGATAGTCCTAACTCAGCCATATTGTTCTCCGTTAATCAGCGTTCATTAAATTGATTATGAGCAGAATTTATCAAATAGCCCTATTAGACCAAGGGATAATAGCGTTGCATAATGCGAGAAATACCTTTAATTTCAATCGAGTGTTTAACTTAAGCAGAACAAATGACAAATATAAAAAAATACAAAACAGAACAGACGGTTAAGGTATAATCATGGTATAAGTGGCAAGCAAAATTAACACAATATCCACAGTTTAAAAGCTGAAACAACCGCACCAAACTTTACCTTTACGTAAACTTCATATATCTTGCATCAAAAGAAACACTTTTGGTGACATGATGAGCACAACCCACATTCCTCAATCAACATATTCAATCAGTGACTTATCAAAAGAATTTGATATCACCACCCGCAGTATTCGTTTTTACGAAGACCAAGGCTTGATTAAACCTAAGCGTCGCGGGCAAACCCGAATTTACAGTCTGAAAGACCGAGTGCGCTTAAAACTTATTTTACGCGGCAAACGCCTTGGATTTTCGTTAGCAGAAACACGACGTTTATTTGAACTTTACGACGCGGATAAAAGCAGCTCAACTCAACTACAAACTATGCTTGATTTAGTGAACGACAAAAAATCAGCTCTTCAACAACAAATGGACGACATTAAAGTCGTGCTAATGGAGCTAAATTCAGCCGAACAACAGTGCAAAGCGGCATTAGCCGACAATTCGACTAAGAAAGCCAAATAACAACAAAAAATAACTGGCTGACTCAATTCAGCCAATAGCTTTGCCCCACTGCCAAAAACGCAACCATAAAGCGTTGGCAGCAAATGTTTTACCAGACCATAAAAAATTCAACAGGACACATGAAAATGAGCGATTTATATACCAGTTTAAACTTCGGTTTAGGTGAAGATGTTGACATGTTACGTGACGCCGTTCGTGGTTTTGCCGCCAACGAAATTGCCCCCATGGCCGCCCAAGTCGATATCGACAATGAGTTCCCTAATCAGTTATGGCCAGTACTTGGCGAGATGGGTTTATTAGGTGTTACTGTTGATGAGCAATATGGCGGCGCTAACATGGGCTATCTGGCTCACGTGGTGGCAATGGAAGAAATCTCCCGCGCATCAGCCTCTATTGGGTTAAGTTATGGTGCTCACTCAAACTTATGTGTGAACCAAATTAACCGTAACGGTAATGACGCTCAAAAAGCTAAATACTTACCAAAGCTTGTCAGTGGCGAACACATTGGTGCACTTGCCATGAGCGAACCCAATGCCGGTTCTGATGTAGTGTCAATGAAACTGCATGCTCGCAAAGAAGGTGACCGTTACATCCTTAACGGCAATAAAATGTGGATCACTAACGGTCCTGATGCCCATACCTATGTTATTTACGCCAAGACCGACTTGGAAAAAGGCGCACATGGCATTACCGCATTTATCGTTGAGCGTGGATCGAAAGGATTTAGCCAAGCACAAAAACTCGACAAGCTAGGTATGCGCGGTTCAAACACCTGTGAATTAGTGTTTGAAGACTGTGAAGTGCCAGAAGAAAACATCTTAGGCGGCCTCAACAATGGCGTAAAAGTGCTAATGAGCGGCCTTGATTACGAACGAGTGGTGTTGTCTGGTGGGCCATTGGGCATTATGTCTGCTTGTATGGACATCGTAATCCCGTACATTCATGAACGCGAACAATTCGGTAAATCGATTGGTCAATTCCAACTAGTGCAAGGCAAGTTAGCCGATATGTACACGGGTATGAACGCTGCCCGCGCTTATGTTTACAGTGTGGCTAAATCTTGTGACCGTGGTGAAACCACTCGTAAAGATTCCGCTGGCGCTATTTTGTACAGTGCAGAACTTGCCACTAAAATGGCCTTAGATGCCATTCAATTACTGGGCGGAAATGGCTATGTGAATGAATACGCAACTGGCCGTTTATTACGTGATGCTAAGCTTTACGAAATTGGTGCAGGCACCTCTGAAATTCGCCGCATGTTAATTGGTCGCGAATTGTTTAACGAGTCAAAGTAACTAGCATTCCAGTACGAAGGCGGCATATCAAGCGTGTCATGTCGCCTTAATCAAGCCCCCCTATTTTTTGCTTCATTAAGGATATAGAAATGACGCAACTGAGCAGCCGTATCAATCCTCGCAGTGACGAATTTAAAGCCAAGTCAGACAGCATGACGTTATTGGTCGATGATCTTCAACAAAAACTAAAAAAAATCGAACAAGGTGGCGGCCCTGTCGCCTTAGAGCGCCATTTATCTCGTGGTAAATTATTGCCACGCCAGCGCGTTGAAAAGCTGCTCGACCCGGGTTCACCCTTCTTAGAAATATCGCAATTTGCCGCTTACGAAGTCTATGACGAAGAAGTTCCAGCCGCTGGTGTCATTGCTGGTATCGGCCGCGTCAGTGGTGTTGAGTGCATGATTATCGCCAACGACGCCACCGTAAAAGGCGGTACTTACTACCCTATTACCGTGAAAAAGCATCTACGTGCGCAAGACATCGCCAGCCGTTGCCACTTACCGTGTATCTACTTAGTCGATTCAGGCGGCGCTAATTTACCCCGCCAAGATGAAGTATTTCCAGATCGCGATCATTTCGGCAGAATTTTTTATAACCAAGCGCAAATGTCAGCCAAAGGTATTCCGCAGATTGCAGTCGTCATGGGCTTGTGTACCGCAGGCGGCGCCTACGTTCCTGCAATGGCCGATGAGTCTATTATTGTTAAAGATCAAGGCACCATCTTTTTAGCCGGACCTCCATTAGTGAAAGCAGCGACAGGTGAAGAAGTCAGTGCAGAAGAGCTTGGCGGTGCAGAAGTTCATACCAAAATATCCGGTGTTGCCGATCATTTAGCACAAAATGACGACCACGCGCTTGAGCTTGCTCGCCGTGCAGTACTGCGTCTTAATCATCAAAAAGAAATCAAAAGCTTATTAAGCCCAGTCAAACCACCTAAGTTCGATATCAATGAATTGTACGGCATTGTCGGTACCGATCTTAAAAAGCCGTTTGATGTAAAAGAAGTCATTGCCCGAGTAGTTGATGACTCTGACTTTGACGAATTTAAAGCCAACTACGGGGCAACCCTAGTGTGTGGTTTTGCGCGTATTCACGGTTACCCAGTTGGTATTGTGGCCAATAACGGCATTTTGTTTTCTGAGTCGGCGCAAAAAGGCGCTCATTTCATTGAACTGTGTTGCCAACGTAAAATTCCGCTGTTATTCCTACAAAATATTACCGGCTTTATGGTGGGTAAAAAGTACGAACACGAAGGCATTGCTAAACATGGTGCCAAAATGGTGACCGCAGTGTCTTGTGCCAACGTGCCTAAATTTACCGTGATTATCGGTGGCAGTTATGGCGCGGGTAACTACGGCATGTGTGGGCGCGCATTCGAACCGACCATGATGTGGATGTGGCCTAACGCGCGTATTTCGGTCATGGGTGGCGAACAGGCTGCTGGCGTATTAGCCACAGTGCGCCGCGATGGTTTAGCCCGAAAAGGCGTCGAATGGTCTGCAGAAGATGAGCAAGCCTTCCGTAAACCAATTGTTGAGCAATACGAAAAAGAAGGTCATCCGTATCATGCCAGTGCCCGACTTTGGGATGATGGCATTATTGATCCGGCACAAACGCGTGACGTGGTCGGCTTAGCCTTATCGGCAGCATTAAATGCTCCTATTGAAGATACCCGCTTTGGGGTGTTCCGCATGTAATTGTGCGGTTAATTCAGCTAATTAAGGAGTAATAAATAATGTTATCAAACCAATATAAGTTCATTGAATACCGCCTAGAACAAGGGGTGGCAGAGCTGATTTTAAACCGAGTTGAAGTGCATAATGCCTTTGATGAAGTGATGATTAGCGAGATGATCCAGGCTATCGAACACTTTGCCAAAGACAGTCAATGCAATATGTTGATATTACGTGCTAATGGCAAAAACTTCAGTGCTGGCGCCGACCTCAATTGGATGCGCAAACAAGCACAAATGGACTTTGACCAAAACCTCACTGATGCCCACCAGCTTGCCAAACTGATGCATGTGTTAGACAAGTTTCCAAAACCAACTATTGCCTTAGTACAAGGCGCAGCCTTTGGTGGTGCATTAGGGCTGATTTGCTGCTGCGATATTGCCATTGCCAACACTCGCGCCAGTTTTTGCTTAAGCGAAGTGAAATTGGGTCTTATCCCTGCGGTAATTAGCCCGTATGTGGTTCGTGCTATGGGTAATCGCCAATCACGCCGCTTTATGCTGACTGCTGAACGCTTTAGTGCTGATGTTGCCTTAACCCATCAAGTCATTCACGAAGTTAACGATGACTTAGATGCAGCTGCGGCACCTTTTATAACCGCATTTAATGCCAATAGCCCTCAGGGCATGGCATGGGCAAAAAATCTCGTATCGCATTTAGAAAACGGCGTGATTGACGACGCTACGCTCAATTTTACCAGCGAGCAAATTGCTCGTATTCGTGTATCAGATGAAGGTCAAGAAGGCCTTAATGCTTTCTTTGAAAAACGCACGCCTACATGGCAAGCCGCTAAACCTGATCCACAAGGAGCCTAATAATGTTTACCAAATTACTGATTGCTAACCGTGGTGAAATTGCTTGCCGTATTATTAAAACGGCTCAAACCATGGGTGTTCGCACCATTGCCCTATATTCTGATGCCGACAAAGATGCGCGTCATGTGGCAATGGCGGATGAATCGTTTTACCTAGGCGGCAGCGCCCCTGCCGACTCATATTTAAAAGCTGATTTAATTATTGAGATAGCTAAAAAATCGGGTGCGGAAGCCATTCACCCTGGTTACGGTTTTTTATCAGAAAATGCCGAGTTTGCCCGTAAATGTGAGCAAAATGGCATCGCCTTTGTCGGACCTGGTAGCGATGCGATTGATGCCATGGGCAGCAAAAGTGCCGCCAAAGACATCATGTCAAAAGCCAATGTGCCCTTAGTGCCGGGTTATCATGGCGACGATCAAACGGATGCTACGTTAATAGCAGAAGCCAAAGCTGTTGGCTTCCCGTTGCTGATTAAAGCAGCCTATGGTGGTGGTGGTAAAGGAATGCGCATCGTTGAAAACGACGGTGAAATTCTTGAAGCTATTAAATCCGCACGCCGTGAAGCCAGCTCGTCATTTGGCAATGACAGACTGTTAATGGAACGCTACCTACGTCAACCACGTCATGTTGAAGTGCAAGTGTTTGCCGACACTCAAGGCAACGCTATTTACTTATCAGACCGTGACTGCTCAATTCAACGTCGCCATCAAAAAGTGGTTGAAGAAGCACCAGCCCCCGGTTTGTCAGACGAACTACGAGCTCAAATGGGGAACGCCGCCGTTGCTGCCGCCAAAGCCATTGATTATGTTGGCGCGGGCACCGTTGAGTTTTTACTCGATACCGATAATAGCTTCTACTTCATGGAAATGAACACCCGTTTGCAAGTAGAGCATCCGGTTACCGAAATGGTGACTGGCCAAGACTTAGTAAAATGGCAGCTAGTTGTCGCCAGTGGTGGTGAATTACCGCTACGCCAAGATGAAGTGCGTATTCATGGTCATTCATTTGAAGTGCGAATTTACGCTGAAGATCCGCAAAACGAATTTTTACCTGCCAGCGGTAAGCTCAATTTTTTACGTGAACCAGAACAAAATCGTCACGTGCGTATCGATTCAGGTATTCGTGAAAACGATGTCATCAGTAACTTTTATGACCCGATGATCGCCAAGCTGATTGTATGGGATGAGTCGCGCCCTCGCGCACTGCAACGTTTAGTACACGCACTTGAGTCATACCAAATCAGTGGCCTTAAACATAACATCGAGTTTTTAGCCAACATTGCTGAACACCCAGCTTTTGCTGCGGCAGACTTCTGTACTGACTTTATTGAGCGTTATGGCGACACCTTAATTGGTGACGCTGCTATTGAAGCAGATACCGCGTTAGCACTAGCAGGACTTTTTCAAGTACTGTCACGTAAACAAGCAGCAAAAGCGTTGGCCATAAACAGCGCAGACCCGTATTCACCTTGGGGCCTCGTGAGCGGCTTTAGACTCAACAGTTCAAGCGTGCATCGTGTGTCGTTATTAACTGACGCATCCGCCGAAGTACAACAGCATGACTTGCTACTGACTGCCGTTGGCGAACAATATCAATTGTGTTTACATGACCAAATGTTGACGTTAGCGGGTGAACTTAAAGCCGATTTACTTTTAGCTGAGATTAATGGCCATAAGAGCAAAATTCCTGTTAGCCATCAAGGTGATGACTTTACGTTATTTTTACCTTCAGGCAGTTATCACTTTAAAGCCATATTGGCTCAAGTGATTGAAGAAGTGATTAACCATGCAGATAAGCTTAAAGCACCAATGAATGGCACTGTTGTGACTCATTTAGTGGAAGTGGGCCAGCAAGTTAAAGCAGGCCAAGGTTTATTAGTGATGGAAGCCATGAAAATGGAATACACCATCGAAGCGCCGTTTGATGGCGTGGTGAGCGAGTTTTACTTCCAAAGCGGTGAGCTTGTCAGTGACGGTGCACAACTATTAAACGTTGAACCATTAGCCTCTGAAGCTAACGTCGAGGAAGCGTAAATGTTACCGACTAAAGTGAGCATTTTTGAAGTTGGCGCGCGTGACGGTTTACAAAACGAAGTGCCGGTGACCACTGCAGACAAACTCACGCTAATCACTCAACTTGGTGATGCAGGTATTAAGCGTATTGAAGCCGGCAGCTTTGTGTCACCTAAGTGGGTGCCACAAATGGCCGATTCTGATGCTGTATTGCAGCAACTCAAACGACAAGCTGGTGTGGTTTACAGTGCATTAACCCCTAACCTAAAAGGCTTTGAACTAGCGTTAGCGGCTGGCGCTGATGAAGTGGCTATTTTTGGCGCAGCATCAGAAAGTTTTAGTCAAAAAAATATTAATTGCTCAATCGATGAGTCAATCGAACGCTTTATTCCGTTAATGGAAGCCGCCAAAAAACATGGGATTGCAGTGCGTGGCTACGTGTCTTGTGTGCTGGGTTGTCCATACGAAGGCGACATTGATGTGAGAGAAGTCGCGAGAGTATCTGAGATCCTTTATAAAATGGGGTGTTATGAAATCTCATTAGGCGACACCATCGGTGTTGGCACTCCCAATAAAGCGCGACAGATGCTTGAGGCTGTCGCTAAAGTGGTTCCTGTTGATAAGTTAGCTTTGCATTTTCACGACACATACGGCCAAGCGTTAGCCAACATACTTGCCTGCCTTGAAACCGGTGTCAGCGTGTTTGATGCTTCAGTTGCTGGTCTTGGTGGTTGTCCATATGCAAAAGGTGCGTCGGGCAATCTCGCCACAGAAGATTTGGTGTATATGCTTCATGGCATGGGGATTGATACCGGTATTGACCTCGCTAAGCTTGCACTGGCGGGCAATACCATTAGCCGCGTGTTGGGGCGCGCTAATGGGTCTAAAGTGGCAAATGCAATCAGAACATAATCACATATACTCACTGGGGTGAGGCAAAACACTCACCGTTGTGAACATAACAATAAGGACAACAAGATGGCAGGATTCAATAAAGTCGTCCACAGCTATGACGAAGCACTAGCAGGACTAAATGACAACATGACCATTATGGTCGGCGGATTTGGTTTATGTGGTATTCCTGAAGGTTTAATTAACCACATGGTTAAATTGGGTGTAAAAGGCTTAACCGCTATTTCAAACAACGCTGGTGTTGATGATTTTGGTTTAGGTTTGTTACTTAAACAACATCAAATTTCGACCATGATAGCCTCTTATGTTGGCGAAAATGCCACCTTTGAACAACAAATGTTGTCTGGTGAGCTTAATGTCATTCTCACGCCACAAGGCACATTGGCTGAAAAAATTCGTGCTGGCGGCGCGGGTATTCCGGCATTTTTCACCGCGACAGGTTACGGAACGCCGATTGCTGACGGTAAAGAAACCCGCGAAATTAAAGGCTGTCACTACGTATTAGAAGAATCATTGACGGCAGACTTTGCTTTAGTTCGCGCCTGGAAAGCCGACACTATGGGTAATTTGGTGTTTCGCAAAACCGCCGCTAACTTCAATCCAATGATGGCCACCGCAGGTAAAATTACCGTGGTTGAAGCTGAAGAGATTGTTGAACCAGGTGAGTTAGATCCAAACCATATTCATACACCGGGTATTTATGTTGATCGCGTTATCAAAGCCAGCTTTGAGAAACGAATTGAGCAACGTACCGTCAAAGCTGCGAAATAAGGGAGACAACACCATGGCACTGACCAGAGAACAACTTGCCCAGCGCGTAGCAAAAGAATTACAAGACGGTTTTTACGTTAATTTAGGTATTGGGATCCCTACCCTTGTGGCTAACTATATTCCTCAAGGCATGCAAGTGATGCTGCAATCTGAAAACGGTTTACTCGGCATGGGCGAGTTTCCAACCGAAGAAAACATTGATGCCGACCTTATCAACGCCGGCAAACAAACAGTCACTGCAGTTGCTGGGGCGTCATTCTTTTCATCAGCAGAAAGCTTTGCGATGATCCGTGGCGGCCACGTAGATCTTACCGTGTTAGGCGCATTTGAAGTTGATGTTAACGGCTCTATCGCCTCATGGATGATCCCAGGAAAACTGATTAAAGGCATGGGCGGTGCAATGGATTTAGTCGCTGGCGCTGATAATATTATTGTCACCATGATGCATGCAGACAAATACGGTAATTCAAAATTATTATCAAAATGTGAACTGCCATTAACCGGTTATGGTTGCATTAAACGTGTAATGACAGATTTGGCCTTTATGGAAATTAAAGATGGCGCATTCCATTTACTTGAACGTGCCCCTGGCGTGTCTGTTGAAGAGATCGTCACAAAAACCGCGGGTAAGTTAGTGGTACCAGAGCATGTGCCAGAAATGACCTTTTAATTAATCTTAAACGGTTAATATAACAAAGCCCGCCACTCTGGATATACTCAGTGATGCGGGCTTTTTGTATTTTTTAAAATGACAACTAACTAAAAGTACCTATCGCTTCGTTGGTGTGACCGTTAATTTGCAGAAAACCTACAAGGTTAAAGGCGCAAGCAATTGATCATCTGCTGGAATAATCAATACGTTACTGCGCATGCGCTCTAAAACCAACTCGGCAGTATTGCCTATAATCCGTCCTAATAATCCTTCTCGCTGCCGAGCACCAATCACAAAATATTTACTCTTCAATCTGCAGGCTAGCTCAAACAAGCACAGCTCAGGCTCACCAGCAATAATATGGATACACTCAGGATCCATATTAAATTTAGCAATCTGTTTTTGATGATCTTTATATGCCTTTTTAACAAGAGCATGTGTATCAATCAAATCCATATCTCGTAATATTTTGGGTACCCTAAGCACAAAAGCTAAATGTAATTTGGTCCCTGTAGCTTCTGCAAGTTGCTTACCATATGCCACCACAACGCTATTGAGCTGTTGTTTAATAGGATCATGAGTAGCAAGATCGACAGCCATCAACGTTGCGTTGCCCTTAGTGAGTGGATTACTGGTTAATAATAATAACGGGATCCGCGTATGGCGTATCAACTGCCAGTCAGTGGGTAAATAATGGTCGGCATGATGTACAGCCTTCACCATAAGATCAAACCCATGACGAATAGAATGATGACAGGCATGTTCAAATAAATATTTGCTCCACACCATGTGTACCGGAATATCTTCACCTTTAAGATCCACGAGATGCTGCTTTAATTCAGCTTCTCGTTGATCCATTAACTGTTTTTGAGCAACGCTGACTAAACGAGGGTTATAACTTTCAGGACCACTAAAATAAGCATAAGAATAAGCAAAGACTTCCGCATTTTTGTTCAATTGCTTTGCCAGTTGCAAACCGCTGGCTACTGCGTCGGTATGCGCCTGTTCCATTTGTGCAATAATAAACACTTTGTCCATTTAAATCTCCTTATACAAGCCAATTTTTACTGTGCAAAACGCTTGAAAAAAAATCAATTTACTCCATTAAACAAACATCTATCGGTAAGCTTAACAAAGCTGATGAGTAGGCTGCCCCAACTAATTATCTCGCTAATACTCCACTAGCAAAAATGAAGTTAAAAAACTGAGCAAAACATGAGCAAGGAACTATTTTTAGATTAGCCAATAGCGTAAGTTTGTGCTCAAGTATCGGTACAAAAGTTGATCGAAATCAACTTTCGTAAAGCAATATGAATCGATTATATATTAACCAACTTAGCGCAGAGATATGGCAATAGACAACTTTTTTATGTCACTCATTCTGGTTGCTGGTAGAGTTTTGGATGAACTTTGTGACCGACAGAGAGGCCAATCGCAGTAGGAGAAGCCACTGCGAGATTAATACTCCAATGGAATGCTTTTTTGAAGCCTGAAGTAAAAAAGGATTCCGATATGTGGTTGTTCCAGTTTTTCGGAAGCCGATAAAAAGGTCAAAATTACAGTACCTGATATTACAGTGATACTACGCTACTCAATATAATGATGGGCTGATGCCAAATTAATCTAAATGTTTATATTGGAATGCTCCTAAATCCTTGGCCAATAATTGTTGACCACTACCTTTGGTTCTTCCCTTTAATACACGGTGATGTTCTCAAATGGTGGTATTAAAAAAATGTGATCAGGTGATAACTAACACTATGAATATATAAACTTTTTTAGTTTCCACCACATTGAAGAAAAATAATTTTTGATGATGCAGTAAGCAATTAAATACCATAATATTCGTCACTCGAAGTTATAAATAAATTGGTCTATCTGGACAGGAATTCTCTGAAGTGCGCTAGGTTCCATTACATAAATGTAGGTAAATATTGCTTCTATCAATAACTAGAAGTAACTAAATTAAAAAGCTTTCTGGTCATTTAATTATATAAATAGCACTAGCAACGTTCACTTTTGGTGGAGTCCAATTGTACCCATTCAGAAATACTACGAACTAAACGGGATCACCATCTACACTTTGTGTGGAGAACGATAAATAATTGCGCCACCATGAATAATCGAGCATTTTACAAAGCATATTTAGTAAATTAGCAGTTCATAGATTGGCTGCTGTCGCTGGTTAGGAGAAGTAAGGGTTGCTCCTGATAATGATGCCGTATATGGATGTATAACACTATATAACGAAATGATTCTAGGGGATAAATGATGAGTAGATTATCAAGTAAAAGCTGGTTGAACGATTTGATGAATATTCATTTTCGAATAGCATGGTTTCGTGTGGTTGCTTTTGCCTTTATGTGGGTAATGCTTACTGAGGGGTCAGTAAACTCATGGTTGGTTGGCGCTCCGATAGTGCTCGTTGCTACGTTGATAAGTATGGTACTGGTATCTCCTTTTTCCTGCTCGGTGATTCACTCTGTACGCTTCGTGCCTTTTTTTATTTGGAACTCACTTCGTGGTGGTGCCAATGTAGCGTGGTGCGCATTAAATCCAAAAATTCCCATAGCCCCGGGCCTAATTGATTTCCCCTTACGTCTGCCACCAGGAATATCCCGTGTATTCATGGCTAATACTGTCAGTCTGCTACCGGGTACATTGAGTGTCAATTTGGGGAAAAACCATTTAAAAGTTCATGTGCTTGATACACGAAAAAATGTGTTGTCGGAACTAATGACGTTAGAAAAAATAGTTGCCAAAATGTTCAATATCTCTTTGCACGATGGAAAAGGAGATGAATGCAATGAAAATATTTTATAAAAGGTTTTGCCTGCTGGAAACAACGAAGTTGGCGTGCAAGAGCTGGAATGTATTAGATGTATATGGCTTTATTATGGGGAATACTGCGGAATCAATCCTGAATCAGATTAATTGCTTCCTAAACGCAATCAAACCACTAGGCCTTAAAACGCCTGCTAAATTGGACGATTAAATCCGTATGCAAACTCTATATGTCTCACTGGCTTTGTTCCTTTTACTGAACCTCATTGTTGGAATGTGGAGGGTGTTACGCGGCCCCACGGCAGCTGATCGCATGTTAACGGCACAGTTATTTGGCACCACATCAGTGGCGGTAATGTTATTACTGGCTCAAGCGACAGACAAACCAGCTCTTCATGATGTGGCATTAGTATTCGCCTTACTTGCTGCGGTAACCGCGGTAACCTTTGTCCGGCGAGTCTGGGGCGATAGGGAGACAAAGCATGACACTCATTAATGTCCTATCCAGCATCCTACTCTTCACTGGGGGCGCCTTCTTCCTAGCAGGCACTCTGGGCTTATTGCGATTTCCAGATGTATACACTCGCTTGCATGCTTTGACCAAAGCCGACAACGTGGGTCTGGGTCTGGTGGTCGCAGGATTAGCAGTTCAGGCACAAAGCTGGGTCATCGTTGGGAAATTGCTACTTATCTGGGCTTTTGTGATGCTTGCCAGTGCAACCACTTCCCATTTGATTGCAAGACGTGCATTGCAGCGAGGTATCAAGCCTTGGAAACGTTAAGCCTCCTTTACTGGGGGTTTGATAGCCTGTTAGTAATCGGCTTATTTTACCTAGCCTGGCAAGCTCTCGCCAGCCCAGATATGTTCAAATCGATTGTGCTGTTTATCAGTTTCGGATTATTAATGACTTTAGCTTGGGTAAGGCTCAATGCTCCTGATATCGCTCTGGCTGAGGCGGCTATTGGCGCAGGCCTGACTGGCGCCCTGTTACTGGCCGCGTATGCGCGGCTAAAGGATCCCCGTGTTGATGAGTCTAACAGTGAGGAAGCGCAGCCAATTATTCCGCATAAATCGATTGAAGGTGATACAAATGATGAGTAAAAAGATACTTGGATACTCGAATCAGTATGAACCTGATGCTAATAATATGTCATTGATAGATATTGGCAGCATTATGACTCCTCTTCCCCTCGTCAGAAATTTCTGTGTGGTTTCCTTTTATAAGCTGCTATCCAGCCAACGTCAGGTGGCAGCTCAAAATAAGGAGAGATAATATGGATATAAGACCTTGGTTATTGTTGCCACTATTGCTGGTGCTCGGTGTTGTGCTCAGTTATGCCGTATTGTCTATACCTGATCCTGCGCAAGAGCTGCCAACAATGCTGACCGACAACATGACGATCAGTGGTGCACACAATCCTGTGAGTGCGGTGCTGCTAAACTTTCGTGGTTACGATACTTTGCTGGAGATGGGAGTCTTACTGGCAGCTATACTTGGCGTATGGTCTCTGGACGAAATGCCCACTTATCGCGGATCAGCCCCGGACCAGATTCTGGACATCATGTCTCGTCAGCTGATTCCCGTGTTTATTTTGGTGGCCGGTTACTTAGTGTGGGCAGGAGCTGATGCACCGGGGGGAGCTTTTCAGGCCGGCGCTTTACTGGGTGCGGCAGGTGTACTGCTACGGCTTTGCGGATGGCGGGTAAACAATCGTTACTCAGGCCTTCCGTTGAGAGTGCTATTAGTCTTGGGTCTAGCTATGTTTGTCATGGTAGGTACGGGGGCGTTGCTGATCGGAAGTGAATTTTTGCGATACCCTCCCACTGTGGCCAGTGAGCTGATGTTGATTATCGAATCTGCAGCTACCCTCTCCATTGGCGCAACATTGGCAGCACTGTTCCTCGGTGGACGGCCAAAGGGAGAAGAATAATGAGCAATATTTACCTCTATGCACTGCTTGGCGTGGGTTTGTTCATTTTAGGTATATATTCCTTAATCGTTTACGCTAATTTGTTGCGCAAAATACTGGCTATCAATGTGATGTGCACCGGGGTGTTTCTGGTTTTGGTATCGTTGGCTTCCCGTAATCATAATGTCCAACCAGATCCTGTACCTCATGCCATGGTCATTACCGGTATCGTGGTGGCCGTATCAGCCACTGCGTTGGCGCTCATTTTGATGTTAAAAATAAATAAGGCAATTGGGAAAAGCGAATTCCCCGACAAAGATTGTGAATGAGACCTCGGAACCCAGAACAGAGAAAATATAGGCCATTTCATATTGTCTCAATGATTGAGTGCCGTAAAAACTAAATAACCAAAAATGACAACATAGCAAGAAAGGACTACCAAACTAAATTAGCGGAATATTTATGCTTCACCCCGGCGCCCTATTCAATAACATAGCCTTGTTTGCAACTGGCTAAGTGAATAAGCGCCGATGAGTGATAATGCAAACAGCGTGCGTGTAAAGAGCTCTTCACTAATATTGGGCAGGCACTGAATACTAAAAAGGACAAGATTGCTGCATGGAGTTAATTTTGGAGCAAATCCCGTGGATTGTGATGCCGATCATCTTCCCCTTGATAGGGAGTATGGCTTGCTTCCTGTTTCCGGCAAAAGCGAAGTCACTGGGTCTGCTGACTTCCTTGGTTGTTTTGGCATGTGTGACTAGGCTCGGCTGGCAACTCAAAGCACTAGGATCGCTGCGCTACCCTATGGGTGGTTGGGGGGCGCCATTGGGCATCGACCTTTACGCAGATGGTCTGAGTCTACTAATGCTATTGATGGCGGCACTGGTAGGTTTAGGTATCAACATCTATTCCAGCAGTTATTTCAGTCGCGACAAAGCGAGGCATTTTTGGCCGTTGTGGTTATTCCTGTGCGGGGCGCTCAATGCATTGTTTCTGTCAGCAGATATCTTCAATCTCTATGTCACACTGGAATTACTGGGATTAACGGCAGTGGCCCTTGTGGCATTAGCAGGTGGCGCCGACGCCTTGATTGCAGCAATGCGTTATCTATTGGTAAGCCTACTGGGCTCCTTGTTCTATCTGTTGGGCGTTGCCCTTATCTACCACAGTGTTGGTAGTCTGGACATTGCAATACTAGCACAACGAGTAGAACCGTCACCTGCGATGTGGGCGGCGGTGGGATTGATAAGTACCGGCCTACTGCTCAAAACAGCGCTTTTCCCAATGCATTTTTGGTTACCGCCCGCCCATGCTTCAGCCCCAGCCCCCGTGAGTGCGCTTATGTCCGCATTGGTGGTCAAAGCTTCCTTCTATATTCTGCTACGCATGTGGCTGGAGTTCTTTCAAACGCAGGGGGGGGCATTCGCTAATTTTCTGGGACTGCTCGGCGCCGCGGCCGTCCTTTGGGGCGGAATTCAAGCACTGCGCCAAACACGGCTAAAATTACTTATTGCCTACTCGACAGTATCACAACTGGGCTATCTGTTTTTGGCTTTTCCGTTGGGGACGAGCATTGCCTGGAAGGGAGCACTATATATGTTATTTTCCCATGCTATGGCTAAGGCGGCGATGTTCATGGCGGCGGGTAATATTCAGTTTTTTGCGGGACATGACCGCATAGCGGAGCTCGGCTCAATAACCCAACGTCTGCCGCTGACATTGACGGCATTCGCCCTAGCGGGTATCAGCCTTATGGGGCTACCGCCCAGCGGTGGATTCATTGGCAAGTGGTTATTACTGCAGGCATCAATAGAATCCGGACAGTGGTGGTGGGGAATTATTCTGCTCCTTGGTGGATTTCTGGCCGCTGGCTATGTATTCAAAGTCATTGCTCATGTGTTTACTCATGACGAACCAACAAGCCGAACGGTAACATTACCGGCCACGATGGAGTGGAGCGCTTTGGGGTTGGCTTTAATAGCAGTGCTCTTGGGCTTGTTCACATACTGGCCGCTGGCAATGTTAGAAATGGGTTCCCCCTTTGGCACAGGACATAGCTGATGAATTGGAGTACGGCGCTACCCTTGTTGATCCTCACCAGCTCTTTCTTGCCGGGGCTGATAATTTTCTGCTTGCCCGAGGATCGTGTCGTCACCCGCACAATGCTTAATCTGGCAGGTGCGCTATTTAAGATTGTGCTGGTCGGGGGAATGTTTTGGGGCATATTACATGGCTATCATTTTGAGGCTCGTCTAACCCTCTTACCAGGACTCGATTTGGTTCTGCGTTCTGGCCCATTGGCGATGCTTTTCGTGACACTTTCTTCCGGACTGTGGCTGGTCACTACCGTTTATGCCGTTGGATATCTGGAGGGTTCACCTCATCGCAGCCGCTTTTTTGGCTTCTTCAGTCTGTGTGTTACTGCCACGACAGGTGTTGCCCTTGCGGGGAATTTGATTACCTTCCTGCTATTTTATGAACTACTTACTCTTTGCACTTACCCACTGATCGTACACCGCGGAACCGAAATCGCACGCCAGGCCGGCAGAAATTACCTTATCTACACTATCATCGGAGGCGCATTGCTACTGCTGTCTTCTGTGTGGTTGTATACGCTTGCCGGCACTCTGGAGTTCACCAACCGCGGTTTTTTGTCCGGTCTTGATGCCTCTTTGCACCCAACGCTGATGATAATCTTCTGCTTGTTGATTGCCGGATTGGGGGTAAAAGCGGCTTTGGTCCCCCTACATGGCTGGTTACCGCAGGCCATGGTTGCCCCAGCGCCTGTAAGTGCGCTGCTGCACGCCGTGGCAGTGGTAAAGGCGGGCGCATTCGGCATAATACGGGTTGTTTACGATGTGTATGGCATTGAGTTTGCCAACAGTTTGGGGCTAACCTTACCCCTAGCAATACTGGCTGCTGTGACCATAATTTATGGCTCGCTGCGCGCCTTATTTCAGGACGAACTTAAACGTCGACTCGCATTTTCTACAGTCAGCCAAGTGTCCTATATAGTGCTAGGCATAGCGCTTGCTAGTCCGATCGCGACGCTGGGAGGACTGATCCACCTGGTGCATCAGGGAGTGCAAAAAATCACCCTTTTTATGTGCGCAGGTAACCTCGCCGAGACCCTAGGGATTCATAAAATCAGCGAGATGAACGGGGTCGGACGTCGGATGCCTTGGACCATGGCGGCATTCACCATTGGCGCCTTCGGTATGATAGGTGCCCCGCCGCTCGCAGGTTTTTTTAGCAAATGGTATCTAGGACTGGGGGCATTGGACGCAGGACAGGGCTGGGTGATATATGTTCTGGCGGTAAGTAGTGCCCTCAATGCCGCCTACTTTTTACCCATATTGTATACTGCTTGGTTTAAGGCCCCTCCCGATAGCTGGCCGGCCGAACGATCTTTTGGAAACAAAGAGACGGCTTGGACATTACTTGTCCCCCCCATAGTTACTGCACTGTTGACATTGGCTTTGGGGCTTTTGGCATTTGCACCGTTTAACCTATTGGAATGGACTCGATTAATTGTGAGTCGAGGATTTGCCTAATGAACGCCATAGTGAGTGTATCCCTACTTTTATCAGCACTAGGCCTGCCGCTGCTGTTGGCGTTCCCTGCACTGCATACTCACCTACCCAGACCAATACATATGGCGCTGTTGCCAGCTGCTACGCTTGTGTTTATTCCTGTGGATTTTGCTATTGAACTGCCCTGGTTTTGGCTGGGCGCTGGGTTGGGTATAGACGCGCTATCCCGTTGGTGGCTGGCTATGTCGGTGGTGGTGTGGGGCGTTGGAGCAGCCTTTGTGCCTACTCCAGCCAAATGTGACGGCTATAATCCACAGACTAGCTTACTGCTATTATTTCTAGTGGGGCAGATTGGCGCAGTGCTGGCAACGGATATGATTGTCTTCTTCAGCTTTACGACTCTGATGAGCTACGCGTGTATTGGCCTCTTGCTTACTCATGGTGACGAAACTACTCGCCGCGCTGGGCGGATATATCTGGTGCTACTGATCCTAGCAGACATCCTGCTATTCGAGGCCGTGATGATGGCCACCGCAACAACAGAATATCTGGACTTCGCTACCCTAACCAAAGCAATGACGCTATCAGAGTCATCATCTTTTTATCTGTCGATGGTAATTGTCGGTATCGCCCTCAAGGTAGGAGTGTGGCCATTACATCGATGGCTATCTTTGTCTTATTACTCGGTTCGGCCGGCGATGGCGCTGCTGTTGTGGCTAGGCCCCGTCGCCACGGGCTTGCTTTGTGGCCTGCGTTGGTTGCCGTTGGGTGAACTTGCCGCACCCATGGCTGGAGCTGTGCTGCTAGCGATCGGCTTTGCGACAATCTTTTATGCCATGCTGTCAGTTTCGCGGGTTCAATGGAAACAGCGACTTATCTGTGTTTTCTTCATTGCGACGGGAAGCTTTGTTATAGGCTTGGGGACGGGGCTGATCAAACCTGCCCTATGGAATCAATATGGAGACTCAGCCCATGTCTTCATTGCCTCTCTAGGATGGGGGCTGGCATTGATGACCGCAGGGCTTGAGTGGTTCAAGGATGAAGGGGAAACATCGGGATCGAGCAATGAGAACCTGACGGAATTGTCTGTAGAGCGTTGGTTTGATGCCTTCATTCGTTGGGGAGGGAGGATGGGAAACGAGACTTTGCCAGAACTTCGCTCTTCATGGTTTGCCAGATGTAAGGGACTCTGGCAACAGCGAGGATGGCAGAACACGTTCGGCACCGGTGAATACTTTTTGCAGCGTTGGTCAATTGCGACCACTCTATTTATACTCTTAGTTATTGTGACTCTGGTTCTTTTGCTGCTGGATGCTATGTAGACTCAGTAAGACAAGTTACTTAATAGAACATAATAAAATTGGATTAGAAGCTGAAGTATCCCTACGAATTTAATAACTAGCTTGTGGATCCTTGATTAAATCTTGCATCATCTTAACTCCTGCTAACCAGTGAGATTTCTGCAGTTTCAAAGACTTATATTTTTAGGGTCTTAAGCTTCAAAATAATTTTGATAGATTAATTTATCACATCTGCTATTCCGAGTTGAAATTATACAAACCGGACAAAAACGATTACGTATTCGTTAGCAAAGCAAAAAAGTTCATCAATACTGAACTTTCCAAAGGTGATTACTGTATTAACAAAGAAGTTAACAACACACATATTTCAGAGTAAACATATCGATACGTTGAATACATATTACTAAGTTTACGTTTACGTAAAAATAATACTGAGTTTTTACTCGAAATTGGGTATGGTTAGATAAATCAACTATCTGATTGGACCAGTAACAAGCTGCATTATGTTGCCGAGACCAAACTAAAATACAACATAACCAAGGAATGATCTTATGCCTATTTACCAAGCTCCTCTTCGCGATTATCAATTCATTCTGTCTGAACTGCTTAATGTCTATAAACAAACTGATTTACGCGGTTTTGATGAAATAGATGCGGATCTCACTGATGCAATTTTGCAAGGTGTTGCCGATTTCAGCACCGACATCATGCTGCCACTCAATGCCAGTGGTGACTTAGAAGGTTGTAAACTGGTTGATGGTAAGGTCATTACCCCTTCTGGGTTCAAGCAAGCTTATAAACAATACGTACAAGATGGTTGGGCAACATTAACCTGTGATCCTGAATTTGGTGGCCAAGGTTTACCTGAAGTTATCGGTACATTCGCAACCGAAATGAAAACCGCCACTAATATGGCGTTTGCCATGTATCCAGGCTTAACCCATGGCGCTTATTCAGCCATTCATGTGCACGGCAGTGATGCGCTAAAGCAAAAGTACTTAGCAAAACTGGTCAGTGGCGAGTGGACTGGTACCATGAACTTAACCGAGTCTCATGCGGGTACAGATTTAGCCTTATTACGTACTAAAGCGGTTCCTGCGGGTGACGATGTATTTGCCATTAGCGGCGAAAAAATCTTTATCTCGTCTGGCGATCACGATCTCGCCGACAACATCATTCATTTAGTATTAGCGCGTTTACCTGATGCACCGGAAGGTGTTAAAGGTATTTCACTATTTGCTGTACCTAAGTTTTTAGTGAATGCCGATGGTAGCTTAGGCGAAGCTAACAAGCTTAGCGCAACAGGTCTTGAGCATAAGATGGGTATTCATGGTAACTCAACATGTGTGATGCATTTTGACGGCGCTATCGGTGAGCTTGTTGGTGCAGCACATCAAGGTCTAAAAGCCATGTTTACCATGATGAACCAAGCACGTTTAGGTGTGGGTATTCAAGGTTTAGGCGTATCAGATATTGCTTATCAAAATGCTCTCGTTTATGCCAAAGAGCGTATTCAAGGCCGTGCATTAAGTGGTGTTAAGCAGCCAGAACAAGCTGCTGACTCATTATTAGTCCATGGCGATGTGCGTCGTATGCTGTTATCACAAAAGTCGTTCAATGAAGGTACACGTGCGTTAATGGGTCAACAAGCACTGTGGCTTGACCAAGTAGAACGTCATACCGATCCAGAAAAAGCCAAACAAGCTAATGCACTTGCGGCATTATTTACACCGATTGTTAAAGGCTTTGTCACCGACCAAGGCTTTAAAGCGTGTGTTGATGCCCAGCAAATCTATGGTGGTCATGGTTATATTAATGAATGGGGTATGGAACAGTTTGTACGTGATATCCGTATTGCAATGATTTACGAAGGCACAAATGGAGTACAAGCACTCGATTTAGTCGGCCGTAAATTACTTAGCGATAAAGGCGCTGCATTAACCTTGTGGTCAGGTATGGTGAAGGAATTAATTCAGCAACACGCGGGTAATGACGCAATGAAACCTTACCTTGCAGGCTTAATGGATGCAGCAGGCGATCTTGAAAAAGCCACCGGTTTTATTGTGCAGTCAGCCAGCAAGAATCCTGATCTTATTGGTGCAGCGTCAATGGCCTATATGCAGTTGTTTGGTATTACAGCGCTAGCGTGGATGTGGGCTCGTATTGCTGCAACATCATTAGCCGCATTAGAAGCAGGTACTGAAGAGACTGGTTTTTACCAAGCTAAACTTAAAACCGCACAATTCTTTATGAGCTATTGGGGCAGCCAAACCCGCAGCTTACGCAAACAAATTGAATCGAGCAGTGCTGATATTGTCGATTTCGCAGAAGCCGATTTTTAATAAATAATGACACACAAAAAAGTCGCATCAATTAACTTGAAGCGGCTTTTTTATTCAGTCTGATTAGGTTTGACTTAATCCCACAAAAACTCACGAAAATGCTTACGACAAACCGACTCGTAACTTTCATTACCGCCAATGGCAACCTGCTCGCCTTCACGCATTGGTTTACCGTCATGATCAAGACGCACGACCATGTTAGCTTTACGGCCACAATGACAAATCGTTTTAAGCTCAACTAATTTGTCGGCCCAGGCTAATAAATATTGGCTACCAGGAAACAATTCTCCTTGGAAGTCATTACGAAGACCGTAGCACAATACAGGAATATCCATATTATCGACCACATGGGTAATCTGCCTCACCTGTTCTTTACTTAAAAACTGGCTTTCATCAATCAATACGCAATGAATTTTTTGCTCATCATTCGACGTCGAAATTAACTCTATTAAATTATCAGTGCTACCGAACACCTGCGCTTCGGTTTCAATGCCGATACGTGATGACACTTTGCCGACACCATAACGATTGTCTATCGATGCCGTCATCACTAACGTGTGCATACCGCGCTCACGATAATTATAAGAAGACTGCAGTAATGATGTTGATTTACCGGCATTCATCGCCGAATAATAAAAGTACAGTTGCGCCAAAATGAAGTGTCCTAACGGTTAATCACATAATACCAGTCATATTACCTTTTTTAACTTAGTAACAACAAACAAAAATGCCGTATTCATCATGAATACGGCATTTCCATCACAGCTTAAATAGAACACTCACCTACATACGCTAGAGCTTAGTTCAAGTGATCACTTCTTAGCCCAGAAATGTAATACAACAACACTAATGACAAACAACATGCTACAGCAAACTAACCCTGCGATTAATGAGCCAGTAAAACCTAATACGGTGTAACCGACCAAGCTAATTAAAGCAGCAATTAAGGCATACGGCAGTTGAGTAACAACGTGATCAATATGATGGCAACTGGCACCGGTTGACGACAATATGGTGGTGTCTGAAATGGGCGAACAATGGTCGCCAAATACCGCACCAGACAACACCGCAGCCAACATTGGTAACATCATCGTGCTGTCACTTCCCATCGCCATGTCTGCGGCAATAGGCAACATAATGCCAAACGTGCCCCAACTTGTACCAGTCGAAAAAGCAGTAATACCCGCTAACAAGAATAACACTGCTGGTAGTAAGGCAAATGGAATATTGTCAGTGGCTAAACTTGCCATGTATTTACCGGTTTCAAGCTGACCAATCACACTCGAAATTGTCCATGCAAAAAGCAATATGTAAATGGCTGGCAACATAGAGCGCGCACCAACCGACATCCCTTTGAGTAACATAGACAAATCAACTTTTTGCTGAATCGCAAGAATTAGCGTCGCAATAAGACCAATTACAGAGCCAAAAAATAGTGACGAGCTAACATCGGTATTCTCAAATGCACCGAGTACATTAAACGGTAAGTCTTTGGTTGCTAACACATCAGCGCCACTTGAAACCATAAAATACACTGTCGCGAATACCAATACCGCGATAGGTAAAAACAAGCCAATCACTTTACCGGTATCGGCTTCAGGTAAGTCTGTGACTGCGCCAGGTGGTTGGCCTTTTGACTCATCAAACAAATTACCACGCAGTGCGTTTAATTCATGCTGACGCATTGGGCCTACATCTAAGCTAAACGTTGCTACACACAGTAATAATAATAACGAGAAAATGGCATAAAAGTTCATTGGGATCATTTGAATAAAGACACTCAAATGGCCAGAATCGGTAAATCCATGGGCAGTTAAAATACCGCCAATTAATGCGATAATGTATGCCCCCCAGCTAGACACGGGAGAAATAACACACACTGGTGCGGCGGTGGAATCAAGAATATAAGCCAATTTGGCACGCGAAATATGGTAGCGGTCAGTGATTGGACGTGAAATCGAGCCGACGACTAAACTGTTAAAGTAATCATCAATAAACACTACGCAGCCTAAAAACATGGTCATTAACTTGGCATCACGTTTATTACGAATACGCAATTTAGCCCAATCAGCAAAAGCACGGGCTGAGCCGCTAACAGTGATTAATGCAGTGATCATGCCCAGCACAATCAAAAAGCCTAGAATGTACACATTCCAACTATTCAGCGCTGCGTCTTTCCAAACTAACTGGCTAGCGGTATTTAAGATATATTCGCCGCTGCTAACCAATGAAAAATCGGTCAGTAATAAGGCGCCGAAAACAATGCCAACCCCTAAAGAGAGCAATACTTTACGAGTTAAAATGGCCAGAGTAATAGCCACAAGTGGTGGCAAAACAGAAAGTGCCGAATCGGCATAACTTATTATCATAATTTAATTATTTCTTCGTTGGATACGAATGGAGAAAAACTAGAAATAAGGCTGAACATACACAGGAAGTGTATGCGTTAACTTAACTAGTAGCACTCCACAGTAATATCCATTTAATATGAATATCATTCTTTTTATCAAGTCGATAAAAACACTATGACAGTGCAGTCCCTTTCGAGAACTGCCCCAACAAATGCGGCTGATAACCCCATTTATTTCGGCATTGCATCCTTTTATGTCGAATTATTGGCATCACCCAATTCAACATGACTTTTATGCAACGCACCTCTACTTTTGTTGTGTGTAGTTAAAGCTCATTACACACAACGCGAACATACAATCATAAATTACATATTCTGCGCCAGTAAAAAGCACTAAACAGAACCACAAATAACAACAACGCCAATTTAAACAACAATTGAACAGCATTAGTTTAACGTTTTTAAATCAAATGCACACTAATGTAATGGACACAAAAACGGCAACCGCATCAAACCGTCGATATTTGAACTGAGTTTTTTAACGTTATCATCAAAATCAGTACTAAAACTAAAACTAAGACTAAATCCAAGACTAGCCCAATAAAAAAGGTTTCTACCGTATAGGTAGAAACCTTTTAATTGAATAACAAAACGTATAATCGTGCTTTAAAGTCGATTGAAAAACTAACGTAATCAACTTCCCACCTAACGAGTTAACGTCAGATTAAACGAGGTTATTCAATGCCGGTATCGCTTCAAATAAGTCGGCAACCAAACCATAATCCGCCACTTGAAAAATAGGGGCTTCAGGGTCTTTGTTAATGGCCACAATCACTTTTGAATCTTTCATACCGGCAAGATGTTGAATCGCGCCAGAAATACCCACTGCAATGTACAAGTCAGGTGCAACAATTTTACCTGTTTGACCTACTTGCAAGTCGTTAGGTACAAACCCTGCGTCAACAGCTGCACGTGATGCACCTACTGCTGCGCCTAACTTATCGGCGAGTTGCTCTAAAATAGCAAAGTTTTCACCGCTGCCCATACCACGACCACCAGACACAATAATGCCTGCATTGCCGAGTTCAGGACGGGCAGATTCAGTAAGTGACTGAGAAACAAACTCAGTTTTTGAATCTATTGCTTGGCTTAAGTTGACGACTTCAGCACTGCCTGTTGATGCTACAACATCAAATGCACTAGAGCGCACTGTCATGACTTTTTTAGCATCTAAGCTTTGCACAGTCGCAAGTGCATTACCCGCATAAATAGGGCGTACAAAAGTGTCACTGCTTACAACTTCAATCACTTCAGATATCTGAGCAACGTCTAATAATGCTGCTACGCGAGGCAATGTATCTTTACCTATACTGGTTGCCGCCGCTAAAATATGTTCGTAATCAGCCGCAATTTCAACAACTAATTTTGATACATTTTCAGCTAATTGAGCGCCATATTGAGCGGCATCTGCCACTAATACTTTACTCACACCCGCTAGACTTTGTGCTGCACTCACCGCGGCAGAACAATCTGCACCAACAACCAGTACATGAATATCACCACCAATGGCTGCTGCAGCGCTAACCACTTTCGCCGTGTCAGTCTTCAAACTGACATTATCGTGTTCTGCTAATACTAAAATGGTCATATTAGATCACCTTCGCTTCATTTTTTAACTTATCAACTAACTCTTCAACAGAAGACACCATGATGCCCGCTTTACGCTCAACAGGAGGTGTGACGCTAAGTACTGTTTGATGCGCTCTTAAGCTCACACCAAGATCAGCCACAGCCATAATCTCTAATGGCTTGCGTTTAGCTTTCATAATATTAGGTAATGAAGCATAACGAGGTTCGTTCAAACGTAAGTCTACCGTCACAATCGCAGGCAAAGGCATTTTCAGCGTTTGTAATCCACCATCAATTTCACGAGTAACCGTAATCATGTCACCATCAATTTTGACTTCTGATGCAAATGTCGCTTGTGGCATATCAGTTAATGCTGCGAGCATTTGACCCGTTTGATTATTGTCGCCGTCAATTGACTGCTTACCAAAAATAACAAGTTGTGCTTGCTCTTTTTCTTGCACTGCCTTTAACAGCTTAGCAATAGAAAGGGGCACTAACTCTTCATCGGTCTCAATATGAATCGCTCGGTCGGCACCTAGTGCCATTGCGGTTCTTAATTGTTCTTGCACCGCTTTAGGGCCAACACTTACCACTACAACTTCAGTGGCAATGCCAGCTTCTTTGAGGCGAACAGCTTCTTCTACCGCTATTTCGCAAAATGGGTTTAACGCCATTTTAAGGTTGGTCGTATCAACATTTGTGTTATCAGCTTTTACCCTGACTTTCACATTGGCATCAACTACGCGTTTAACAGGCACCAATACTTTCATAGGTTTTCCTTACTACACCTTCAATGTATATGGACAACACACTGGCGTTCGCCAATGCAAGATGGGTTAACTTTACGTCCTGTTAACGTTAACGTCAATCAAAGTCAAACGACTGTTTACATATTTTTTGTTATTGTGGTGGCAATCAAACTAAACAAGTAGTGGATCATTAATTACTTAATGGGAATGCTTAATTAAAATTAATTGCATAATTAGATGATTTTATTTGATTCAATGCCAAATAGTTTCTATTATTACAGCTATATTCAGTATTGATTAAGCTGTATTAGTAATAATCAGAGAATTAATCTGACTTATATTAATAATAACGACCCAAATAAACAATATGAAGTACTGAAACTTACACGGAACGTTGATACTTTTTATCTCTTATAACTTTTATTTTATAAATAAATCATTAGGAAACTATACAACATGAGTGACTTTTTAGACATATTAACCCACGGCCGTCGTTTTAAAGCTGCAGTAAAAGAATTGTCTCTTGATGATTTACGTGAAACAGCGGCGAAATTAGAAAAAATCATTACCGAACGTCAAGAAGAAGAGAAATTAGAACTTGAAGCTAATGCTGAACGTAACGCTCGTATTGCTGAAATTCTTGCTCAAATTGAAAACAGTGGCTTATCAATTGAAGATTTAGGTGATGTGACCTCTTCTGTTAAAACAGCTAAACCTAAACGTGCACCGCGCCCACCAAAATATCAAATCACTGTTGATGGTGAATTAATTCAATGGACTGGCCAAGGTCGTATGCCTACCGTATTCAAACAACAAGTTGATAGCGGCAAAAATATGAGCGAATTCTTAATTCCTGGTATGGAATAATTATTCTGATTAAGGGTTAACCACACCGTTATCCTTTAAAATAAAAAAGAGCTTACTTCGGTAAGCTCTTTTTTTTATAGCATTTGAGCGCTTTATCATCGGCAAGAGAAAAGGTAAACTAACCGTCGTTGATCCATTCCCCATTAGTAGAAGGCTACGGCTATGACTTTTCCTCTTAAATATGCATTTATTGCCTCAGGTATAGCACTATTATTGAGCGCTTGTGCGAGTGATTATACGTTCAAAAGTAATTTAGACAGTAAAGCGATCAATGATTATTTTAAAGTCGGTGATGTAACGTTATATGAAGGTAGTGATCAACCTAAAGGAACCTTTGAAACTTTAGGTTTAGTTGAAGGCGAAACCTGCCAAGAAACCAAACAAGATGCACCACCACAAATGGCCGTAGCACGAACCAATGCCAGAAGAGCTGCTGCAGATATGGGCGCAAATGGTTTTGTGGTTAAAAGCTGTTTTATGATTACTGAAGCAGACAATAGTTGTTTTAGCCGTGCACTTTGTGTCGGTCAAGCCATTAAAACTCCTACAGAAAAATAACAACTCAATATAATATATTGACTGCCCATAAAATGATGAGTGCTCATATAACACTCATCAACATTTTCTATATTTGATTTATAACTCCCTTTGTTTGCTTAATTCAGGTATCGCATGACACAAAGCAACGATCGACACAGTCAAACAGATCTAATGAATCATAAATCTAGCGTTCCGTTTAGCAGCCAATTAAATGCTGTTGCAATATGCAGAACACCTTACAAACAAAAGTTTGGTAT
The DNA here is from genome assembly GCF_014164215.1 of Shewanella sp. SG44-2. Classification (NCBI taxonomy): domain Bacteria; kingdom Pseudomonadati; phylum Pseudomonadota; class Gammaproteobacteria; order Alteromonadales; family Shewanellaceae; genus Shewanella; species Shewanella sp. SG44-2. The sequence goes on along the minus strand of NZ_JACJEU010000028.1, from coordinate 13,045 downwards.
TCCTCGTCAGCCAGGTTTAGTCAATGCGGTAGGTTATATAGAGTTTGAACCTGCGTTTAATCACATTGATGCCGTTAGAGGAATAGAGCAATATTCACACTTATGGTTATTATTCTGTTTCCATGAAAATCTGGCTCAAGGTTGGAAAACCACCGTTCGCCCTCCCCGTTTAGGCGGCAATGAAAAATTAGGTGTCTTTGCAACTCGTTCAACATTTCGGCCAAATGGAATCGGTCAGTCCGTTGTTAAATTGCACGGAGTGGTTAATCGTAAAGGTAAAGTGTGCTTAGTAATATCTGGAATGGATTTATTAGACGGCACGCCGATTGTCGATATCAAACCTTATATTCCGTTCTCAGATGTTATTATTGATGCACAGGGTGGTATTGCCCAAGATGCACCGATATTAATTCCACTTACTTATACACCGTTAGCGACAGAGCAAATAGATCACTACAGCCAACAAGAGCAGTACCAAGATTTAGCCGCGCTTATTGAAGGGGTATTGTCGCAAGATCCTCGTCCTGCATACAAAAAAGCCAAAAACGATCCCAAACTTTATCAAGTGGCATTATACGACTTAGATATCTTTTGGCATATCACAGCTCAAGGTATTGAAGTGTTAGAACTCAAGCCGACAAAAGTTGAACTGTTAAAGGATTAAATTAATGGCAGACATAGATTATCAAGCACAACATAAGAAACGCTTATCATGGATGCCATGGCTGTATTTTTCACTTAAACCAAAGCATTTATCATGGGCAAAACCTTGGCAAGATGACATTCAACAACGGTTATGTCAGCTTGAAACCATTCATATAGGTGAACAGTGTTTTATTGCCCCACAAGCTCAGCTTTTTGCCGAACCGGGTCGTGATATCTCTATAGGTAACCAATGCATGATTGCCGCTGATGTGTTTATGCATGGTCCAATCACCCTAGGCAATGAAGTGGCCATTAACCATGGCTGTAGTATAGACGGGGGCCGAAATGGTATCAAAATTGGCAACCAAACTCGTATTGCTAACAACGTCACGATTTATGCCTTTAACCATGGTATGTCACCCAGCGAACCCATTTATAAACAACCCGCGACATCAAAAGGTGTAGTGATAGGCCAAGATGTATGGATTGGCGCTCAGGCGGGCATTGTTGACGGTGTCACCATTGGAGATTGTGCGGTGATTGGCATGGGCTGCATTGTCACAAAAGATGTACCCAATTTTGCTATTGTTGCTGGTAATCCAGCCCGAGTTATTGGCGACCGACGCGATAAAAAATAGCCAGCTACCATTTAAGTATCACAAAGCCATCTTTTGAGTCGAATTAGCAGGTGACATCATTGATTCAGGTGCTAAAATGATGCTAATTCATAGCAACTATTTTGGACATCGGGAATGCGAGTTAGCAAGTACCTGCTTTCAACACAAAAAGAAACCCCTGCTAATGCAGAGGTGATTAGTCATCAGTTAATGTTACGTGCCGGTATGATCCGTCGTAATGCTTCAGGTCTCTACACTTGGCTTCCGTCAGGTTTACGTGTTTTACGTAAAGTTGAAGCCATTGTTCGTGAAGAAATGAACAAAACAGGTGCTATAGAGATATTAATGCCGTTAGTCCAGCCTGCAGATCTATGGGTTGAAACGGGTCGTTGGGATAAGTTTGGTCCTGAGTTATTACGTTTCCAAGACCGTAATAATCGTGACTTCGTATTGGGGCCAACCCATGAAGAAGTGATCACCGATTTAGTCCGTAAAGAATTAAGTTCTTACAAGCAACTACCGCTAACACTTTACCAAGTACAAACTAAGTTCCGTGATGAAGTACGCCCTCGCTTCGGCGTAATGCGCGCGCGCGAATTCTTGATGAAAGATGCCTATTCTTTCCATTTAGATCAAGAAACCATGGATAACACTTACCACGCTATGCATACCGCATACAGCAATATTCTGACTCGTATGGGCTTATCATTCCGTCCAGTACTGGCTGATACTGGTTCTATCGGTGGTAGCATGTCGCATGAATTCCATGTGCTGGCTAACAGTGGTGAAGATTTAATCGCTTATTCAACGGGTAGCGATTATGCCGCTAACATTGAAAAAGCCGAATCACCAATGCCAACCGACACTCTTGCCACGCCGACTGAGGCGATGACGTTAGTGGATACGCCTAACGCCAAAACGATTGCTGAGTTAGTTGAGCAATTTAATGTAGTCATCACTAAAACGGTTAAAACCTTAATCGTAAAAGGTGCTACTGACGAAGTGCCATTAGTTGCATTAGTTATCCGTGGCGATCACGAACTTAACGAAATTAAAGCCGACAAGCTTGAATTAGTCGCGTCACCATTTGAATTTGCTTCAGAAGCAGAAATTCGTGCTGCAGTTGGAGCAGGTCCTGGTTCTATAGGACCTGTTGGCTTAACAATGCCAATTATTGTTGATCATAGTGTCACTGTGATGAGCGATTTTGCCGCGGGTGCTAACGCTGAAAATAAGCATTATTTTGGTATTAACTGGGACCGCGACTTGCCGCTTGCGACTGCTGCAGATATCCGTAATGTGGTCGAAGGTGAACCAACGCCTGATGGCTTAGGTACGTATGCCATGGCTCGTGGTATTGAAGTCGGCCATATCTTCCAGTTGGGAACAAGTTATTCTAAATCAATGAATGCCACCGTGTTAGACGAAAACGGTAAAGCCCAAGTGCTATTGATGGGTTGTTACGGCGTTGGCGTGAGTCGTATTGTGGCTGCTGCTATTGAGCAAAACAACGATGATCGTGGCATTACCTGGCCTGAAGCTATTGCACCGTTTACTGTAGGCATTTTGCCAATGAATATGCATAAGTCACATCGTGTAGCTGACATTGCCGAAAAACTTTACCAAGACCTGGCTGATGCTGGTGTTGAAGTATTGATGGATGATCGTAAAGAGCGTCCTGGGGTTATGTTTGCCGACATGGAGCTCATTGGCTTGCCGCATGTTGTCGTGATTGGCGATCGCAATATTGATGCAGGTGTATTTGAATATAAAAACCGTCGCACGGGTGAGAAACAAGACATTCCATTCGATGAGATTGTGGCATTTTTAACCAATGCAGCAAAAGGTTAGTTATTAACGATTTAACATGTTAAAAACGCACCTTTTGGTGCGTTTTTTGTAGCTTAAAATACTTTTATTCGATATTTTTGATATAAATATCGACTTCAAGACCTTGATTCAAATCCGAAATAATCTCAAGCCTACCACCTAATTTCTGCGTCACTAGATTATACACAATGGACATGCCTAACCCTGTGCCACCAATATTGCGTGCAGTAGTAAAAAAAGGTTCAAATATTCTCCGCTTTACTTCAGGGCTCAAACCTTTGCCATTATCTTTGTAAAACATCTTTATTTCATCACCACAGTAATTTGCGCCTAATATAATTCGCTTCTGTCCTACATAATCAGCAGGAAATGCATGCCGAAAACAATTGGACACCAAATTAGTAAAGATTTGTGCAATAGCACCAGGATAAGATTCAACAACCAAGTCTGGTTCTAATTGAATATCAAGCTCGATACCTTGCTTACGGGTTAATGGCCTAAGAGGGGAAGATATTTGCTCCAAATATTCAGTTAAATTAACCTGCTCTTTTTCTAAAATAAGCTGGTCAGCTGCTGTGCGTTTAAAGTTATGAACTAACTCTGCGGCACGCGATAAATTACGTTCAATTAAATGTAATCCGTCAGTGAGTGTATGGATAAACTCTTCAAAGTCTTGTTGTTCTAATTCACCCGCGGCGAATAAGGCTTTGAGTTTAGTTAACTCATCGATACAGTGACTGGTTGATGTCACCGAAATACCTAATGGAGTATTCACTTCATGTGCAACACCAGCAACAAGATTACCTAAGGCGGCAAGCTTTTCGCTCTCTATTAAACTGGCTTGTGTCGCTTGTAAGTTATTTATCGCATTTTTTAACTCCGCAGTTCGCTTTTCAACTTCAGCTTCTAAGGCAACATTATTCAATTCAAGTTCATTTTGATAAGCTTTGACCTTTTTCGCATTGACAGCCCTACCATACAAATCAGCCAAAGAGCTCACAAATGATTGCTCATCACGGCTCCAATGCCTAATGCCCCCCTTATGCTCGCAACAGACAATTCCGATCATTTTACCAGCATGTCTTATTGGGCTGTCTAACATGGCTGTGATTGCATTGGGACGCAAATAAATATCTTTAAACTCACAGGTCGCAGGATCTGTCATCGCATCACTGGCAGCAATTGTTCTTTCTGTATCTAGGGCGCGAAAATACCCCGGAAATTCTAAGCGAGTTAGCGTGATATTATTTTGCTTAGTTTGATTATCAACTAATAAAAAACAACCGATTGATTGGTTATCTTCGGTTAACAGCCATATACCCGCCCTATCGATGTCAAGTCCGCGACAAACTGAATCGATAATCAATTTTGAAGCCGAATCTAAGTCGCCGGTATCAATCAATTCAGACTGGCTGACAGCCAGTAATACTTGTTCTAAATTCTGATTCATAATCGTTTGCTTAATGTGTGCTTTGTGCAGGTTCATCTGGCATTTGCTGCTGTATCTCAACAAACTTATCAAGCAAGATTAAACTGGCATCACACATCAAAGGATCAAATTGCTTACCTGACTGCTCAATTAAATAATCTCTTACTTTTTCAGCTGACCAGGCGTCTTTATAACTGCGTTTTGACAAAAGTGCATCAATCACATCGACAATAGCCATAATGCGACCTTCAATAGGTATAGCATCAGCAACTAACCCTCGAGGATAGCCATTACCGTCCCATCGTTCATGGTGTGTATAGGCAATACGAGCGCCCATTTTGGCTATGATACGATTTGATGCCGCAAGTAAGTTGTAGCCTTTTTCTGCATGGGTTTTCATTATCTCCCACTCGCTATCGGTCAACTTACCGGGTTTATGTAAAATGCTTTCAGGAATACCTATTTTACCCACATCATGCAAAGGGGCGGCATAGCGCATGGTTTCAACAAAATCATCGTTCATACCAATATAGTTAGCCAGCATTTCACTCATCACCGCCACACGCCTTACATGAGCACCGGTTTCTTTACTGCGCTGCTCAATCGCATCACCAATAATTAAGATCAGTTCGCGTTGTGTTTGTTGGACGTTTTCTTTGCTTGAAAGGTTTTCAAAGGTCAGACTGACGTTAGCGGCAAATAATTCAAGGATCCTGACTTGCAACGGTGTTAATGCGCTGTCGTGTTGGAGGTATAAAATACTGGTTACATCTTGGCCAAATTTATAAAAGCCTACATAAATATTATCGTGAACTATCGACTTCTCTAAACTAATGGCTTCAATAATATACTCTTTTACTTCACCCGGAAGTGATTGGACATTTTCTATTTCAGAGTAACTGACCATATTGCCAGTCGCTGCTAATAGGTTCATATGAGTATCTTGGTAGAGATCTTTACGAAAACTGGTTAAATAGAGCGCTGAACTATTTAAATTAAGTAATTGCAATGTTTGCTCAAGAACGGCACTGCCAAAATTATGAAGAGTATGGCTTAATAGCACTGAAGAAGAAGCTTGGATGACTTTCTCCATCCCAAGCTGACTTTGTTCAATGGTTTTAATATCACGGTATGAACGCAAGGAAGCATAAACACACGATTTAAGTTTGGTAGCGGTTAATTCAGTTTTTGCTTTGTAGTCATTGATATCAAACTCTCTGATCACCCTTTCTTCAGGAGCACAGCCCGGCTGGCCAGTGCGAAGAATAATCCTTGTACTGTGATTATTTAACTCACCTCGAATACGTTCAATTAAGTCGAGCCCCGCGTGATCGTTTTCCATCACAACATCGATAAATGCAAGCGCGATATCAGGCTCATCACGTAGTAAAATGAATCCTTCTTCAGCGCTAAAACTTGAATAAAAAGCGAGTTTTCTCCCTTCTAACTCAAAATGACTCAATGCGAACTTAGTCACATCATGTATGCCTGGTTCATCATCAATGATGGCAATCTTCCAAGGAGAAAGTTGCTTTGCTTTATTTACTGTATCGTTATCAACCGATACTGCTGATGTTGTCTTAAACAGAGCCACATGCCATCCTTAAAATTGGATTATCAACCGAGTGCTAATTAACAAAAAATTAACACGCAACCATCGAAACATCAAAAATGTATGATGTGCTCATTCCTGATCCACATCATTTAAGTAAATATAACATACGAGAAAAAAACCAGTTTAGATCTTATTATCTATCTCGATTTACTTTGTACAGGGGCGATCATATCCATGTTCTACTGTTCATTTTTAAGAGGTTTACGCCTAGAATAAATAGAATATTGATAAAGTATAGACAATAAATAACATAGTCGACTTATTGGTAGCTGGTGTATAACACAAAAAGAATTCATACTAGAATCAAGCATGCTTAACAGATTAAAGGATCGAGATTGCCAGTATCAACAGCATTAGTACTAGGAGGTGGTGGGGCCAGAGCTGCATATCAAATTGGCGTATTAAAAGCGCTAGTGCAGTTTTACCCGCGCAATCATAATGTCCCATTTGATATTATTTGTGGTACATCTGCTGGTGCCATTAATGCAATATCGATAGCAACCCATGCATCTTGCTTCCATTTAGCCATAAAAAAACTGGATTGGGTGTGGCGTCATTTTGAAACCCATAAAGTCTATCGCACGTCTATCCCTCAAGTGTTGAGACATTTGGGACGAATGGCTATCAAAGGTCTTCAAGATGACAAAGTCAATACTGATGCAGGTAGCCTGCTGGATAATCAACCCTTACGAGAGTTGCTGAATAATCTTATCGATTTTAAAAGAATTGATCGTAATATTGGCAATGATGCACTCAAAGCTATCAGTATCGACTCCTCATGCTACAACAATTCACGTTCATATACTTTCTATCAAGGTAACGAACACATTGATGATTGGCAACGTGCTAGACGAGTCGGTATTCGCAGTTTATTAAATACTGAGCACTTACTTGCAAGCTCAGCTATTCCGATGGTATTCCCATCAATTAAACTTAATCAAGCCTATTATGGTGATGGGTCTGTCCATCAATTATCACCACTATCAAGCCCAATCCACCTTGGCGCTAATAAAATATTTGTGATTAATTTAGACAGCCCACACAAACACTTTCCCATCGAGTTTGAATATCACCCTAAAACAGCAACAATCGCCGGACATTTATTAGATACCATTTTTTCGGATACATTGAACAGCGATTTAGAGCGTCTGCAACGGGTCAACAACACCTTATCAATGATATCCCCACAAGACCGTGAAACCTTGAACTTACGCCATATCGATACTTTAGTGATGAAACCAAGTCAAGATTTAAGCCGAATTGCGGAACGGTTTTATGATGACATGCCTTTTGCAATCAAAACTTTATTGAAATTATTTGGTATTAATAGACAGTCTGACTCAAGTATTGTGTCGTACTTATTATTCGAAAAAAGCTATACCACCACCTTGATTGATTTAGGCTATCAAGATGCAATGGATAGAATTGATGAAATAAAACAATTTTTCGATATACAGACTAAAGTTTAACCATTAGGACTTAAAATCTATGATATACCTATATATTAACATCGGAAATTAACATCGGGATCAATAGGTAATAAAAGCGCAAGAGCGCTTTGCTTATCTATACTAAAATCATCATCGTCATACAAGTTTAACTTGAGTCAAATAGACATGCTTTACATAGTCACTTCCATAAAAGTGGATATTATTTTAAATTGTTAATCATTAACTTGAGACACAGAACATCAAAACTGCCGAGCGTTACATGCGCGACAATTTTGTATCTAAAAGGATTTTAGATGAAAAATTTATGGATAATGATCGCATTAATAATCGTCGGTTGCGGCCAACAAGACATCTCGACTATAGATACCACTTCAAGTAGTAAAACAACTTTGCAATGGCAAGGTGTATATCATGGTGTATTCCCTTGTCCGAGTTGTGATGGGATGGATACCACTCTTGAACTAACCCAACCGAACCAATATACCATCCACACAATTCGTTTAGGCACTGATCCCAATCCTTATCGTGGTAGTGGAACATTCAAATGGGATCAAAGCGGTAATATTATCATTTTAGATCGTGGGCATATTTATCAAGTCTATTCCGATCATTTATATTTGTTAGATGTAAAATTTAGGCGAATTAAAGGCCCAGACGCAGATCGATACAGGGTCGATAAAATCGAAGGACTAGGCCAGCAAATATCCCCCCCCAACGCTGAATAACATCAATAACAAACCTGCTTAATTGATCTTAGCTGTGCTAAAATTATTTTATTGGTCACTTAAAGAAAGTTTGATGAGAAAAGGCATTTTATTAGCTGGAGGTTCAGGCACTCGGCTATACCCTATCACCCAAGTGGTTTGTAAACAGCTATTACCCATTTACGATAAACCGATGGTCGATAATCCTTTCTATACTCTTATGCAAGCTGCTATTACTGATATTTCGCACATTTTTTCCTCTTCTAATTTAGCTCTTTTCAAAGCACTTTTACGCTATGGTTTTTCCTCACTCATTCAACATATTACTGATAGACCAGGACACGATCGCCGCTATGCTATTGATGCGAGTAAATTGACTACTACATTGCATTGGACACCAAAACATAACTTCTCGAATGGTTTACGCCAAACCGTTCAGTGGTATTTGGCTCACTATCAATGAGAATATTAACGTTTGGTCAAACAGGTCAACTCGCCAGAGCCTTAAAACGTGCTCAGCCCAAATCTGCAGAACTAATCCAACTCAGCCATCAACAAGTTGATATTACTCAGCCACAACTCATTGATGAAGCGTTAGCTTTTTATCGGCCCGATATCATCATCAACTGCGCGGCTTATACTGATGTAGAAAAAGCACAAATAAACCCAGTCGCAGCAATGCAAATCAATGCATTGGCCGTTGAGTATATGGCAAAAGCAGCCAGTAATTATGGAATCAAACTAATTCAATTGTCGACTGATTATGTATTCGATGGTCGCTCATCAACACCTTATTCTGTGACACAAAAACCATCAGCCATTAATGCTTATGGGCAGTCAAAATTACTCGCCGAAGAGACATTATTGAGCTATCAATCTGCTCTATTTTGTATTGTGCGAACTTCTTGGCTTTACCATCACAGCGGCAATAATTTTGTTACCACTATGCTAAAGTTAATGACGCAGTCACATAATCAACAAACGATAGGATCAAGCGCAGACAACCCCATCAAAGTTGTTAACGACCAAACGGGCAGCCCGACAATGGTTGACGATTTTGCACGTTTTCTGTGGAAACTGTGTTCACAAAAACAATGGTCAGCGATTTACCATTGGAGTAATGCAGGTAAGTGTACTTGGTATGAGTTTGCTCAAGAGATCAAAACACAAGGAATAGCGTTAGGCTTATTACCTCAGTCAATTTATTTACAACCTATTACATCAGAACAATATGCTTCTCTCGTTAATAGACCCGCTTTCAGTGTGTTAGACACCCGCTTATCACACACACTCGTCATACCAAAACCTTGGCAACAACAATTAGCTCAATGCCTTAATGAGCTGGTGCTGAGTAAAGTTTGATTGTTTACAGTAAAAAATGAATTGTCATATCAGTGTCATCTTTACGTGCAATAATTTTTACCATCAAGGATGAAATATTTCGCTTTAGCTTGTCATTAACTTTAGGTAAAAAGAGGCTGTACCAACAGAGGTACAGTTATCTGGAATGTTGAAAATGTCACACTCATTTGAATTTGATGAAGATGATGCGCCATGGGGCGATAACATCAAGGGAAAACCAAAATCGAAAAAAGTAAAGCAACGCCGCCGTGATACTAAGCGCCGTTACTTTGACGATAATGCTGAAATGGAGTTCGCGCCTGCTAAGTGGAAATAATTTAACAGGATTTTCTCATCAAGTTTAAAAAGCAAGTTGCCTGCAACTTGCTTTTTTGTTGAAATAAAAATGGCCTTGACGAACTCAAGACCATTTAAATAAAACTTTGGACGATGCTAAATCAGTCGTTTACGATGTAACAAGTATTGCCACTTTACAGATAAAATATGGTGGCTAATCCCAAGAAAGTAAAAAAGCCTACAACGTCGGTTACGGTGGTCAAAATAACCGAACCAGATAACGCCGCATCTTGATTAAAGCGCTGTAAGATCATCGGCACCATCACACCAGCAATAGCAGCAACAGCCATATTCACTAAAATAGCACAGGCAATAACTACGCCCATTATCGTATCGTTAAACCACCATCCGGCAATAATACCGATGACAATTGACCACAACATACCATTTAGCGCACCGATACCGAGTTCGTTTTTCATCAACGACATCACGTTACCAGCAGAAATCTGACCCATTGCCATACCGCGGATCATTAACGTTAACGACTGGCTACCTGCAATGCCCCCCATTGAAGCCACAATTGGCATCAATACCGCTAACGCGACGACTTGCGACAATACATTTTCGAATAATCCGATGGTAGCAGATGCTAAAAATGCTGTGAGTAAGTTAATCCCTAGCCACACGGCACGACGCTTTGCTCCCACCACAATTGGGGCGAATAAATCGTCGTGTTCATCCATACCAGCAGTTGCCATTAATTGTGCTTCGTAATGTTCACGCACTAATGCTGTAGCTGTTCGCAGTGTCATTCGGCCAATTAATATACCGTCTTCATCGACAACCGGTAATTCAAGTTCGCGGCTATGTTCAATGGCTTCGGCAGCTTCGATCAAAGATGAATCAGCAGATATTACTCGGCTGTCATCCCATTTTAACACCTGCAATTGAGTATCAAGATCTGCAGTTCTGAAAACGTCATAACGACGCACTGTACCTAAATATTTATCGTTTTGATCGACTAAAAAAAGATGGTCATTACAATCTAAGTCAATACGACGAAAAAAGCGTTGTCCTTGTGCTACGGTAGATGTAAGACTTAATGCCAACATCTGGTGATCAGCATAACGACCGATTTCATTTTCAGAATATTGGTCATATAGTTCGAAATGCTTACGCTGACGTTCACCCATCTGTGCTAATGCACGATCGGTAATGTTGTCAGGTAATGAATCACTCCATTCAATAAGGTCTTCAGGACTTAATTGAGAAAAGAGTAAGTCTAATTCCTCATCAGGCATTTTCTTAACAATGCCTAAACGAGGATCGGCGCGCATTAAGTTTAGAACGTCTACACGCTCTTCAACATCGACTTGCTGCCAACGTTCATAACGTTCATCAAGCGGTAACGATTCTAATAATAAAGCAATTGTGCCTGGTTCTGCTTCAGTCAAGATTTCACTGAACACTTCGGCCTGTTCATCACCTTCGGCTTCAGTTAACAAATGTACCACGTGACTGACATCAGCCTGTGGTTGTGAACTGGTGTCGATTTCATCTTCAGAACTAAGTTCGTTCTTTAATTCACTCATCAGCCCGCCCTTAATTCTTGATAGTAAAATATGCGCAACTATATTGAAATTGGTATTGATAAGCAAACAGATAAATTAGGTTGCCAACAACTTAATTGCCAGCTAAGCACTTTCCCATTATAGTTTACCTTTCATATAAAGGAGCATCACATGACCGCAGCAATTTACCCTATTTCCGTAAAAGACATTCAAGGCAATGATGTTGTTATGGAGAATTTTAAAGATAACGTTTTGCTTATTGTTAATACTGCAAGTAAATGTGGCTTCACTCCACAATACAAAGCACTTGAAGCACTATATCAACAGTATAAAGACCGCGGTTTAGTTATTTTAGGTTTTCCTTGTAATCAATTCGGCAAACAAGAACAAGGTAATGAAGATGAGATCAGTCAATTTTGCGAACTAAACTTTGGCGTGACATTCCCATTATTTAGTAAAATTGAAGTCAATGGCAGTAACAGCCATCCGTTATATCAACATCTTAAAAAGTCTGCCAAAGGCCTTTTAGGTAGTGAGTCGATAAAATGGAACTTCACTAAGTTTTTAGTCGATAAACAAGGAAACGTGATTGAACGATATGCACCAACCACAAAACCAGAAGATCTCAACGCTGTCATTGAAAAACTGCTTGGATAACCATAACGTCAATAGCGTAGTTGAGTACCGAGAATCAATGAAAGTGGGTTTGGGTAATTGATGTCATGTTAATCACCCAGCTTTTTACCCACAGCTTAGTACGAGACGATATTCATCAATAGCAGTACGTAAACGACATAAATTCATTACAAAAGTGCACGTTTTAAGTCACTGATAAATAATCAGTATAAAATTAATATCCATATTTTGATAAAAATATACATTTATATTGAACTTTTAAACCATTAGGTACTCAAACTTAATAACAGTGATATTCACTTTTGTTCATCTTCTCCCTGGGACTTCTAGCGCGGTCCCCTTGATCGCTAAGTCGATCGATAGGCAATCATTTGATTGCCTTTTTTTATGTCTGTTGATTGCACAACTCAACTAAAATGAGTTGCATGATCTAGCTGAGGTCTAGCCTAGTGATGTGTTTTCTATGTAGAGAACTCAACATGGGATAATTACCGACTATCACACAGAGATTTTCCTACTAACTTGAGTGTATTGGCTTGCACTCAACACGCTAGTAATGTGTTAATGCGCCCTACTAGCGTAAATTGATAAGTAGCATAAATAGATAAGTAGCAAAAATAGGCAAGTTTGATATTACCAACATGAAATAAAACCATTCTCATCAATTTACCTCAGCTGTTATCAAGAGTTGGAGCTGACTAGCACTGCGCATATTTATCACCTCACCTAAACAAGTGATACCGTTTAACTGACAGTAAGTAAGCTAATGAGTTTCGCTAAGTCGATTTCGATATTGAGAGCCCGAAATCTTTCTGTAAAACCAGTACTTAGGATCTCGAAACAACAGATGTGATGTCATGATTAACATCATTCACATCATTCACATCATTCACATCATTCACATAGCAC
>NZ_JACJEU010000027.1:29631-59332 GCF_014164215.1 Shewanella sp. SG44-2 | reverse complement strand
CAATTGTGCGTCAAGCTAAACCTGAAGTCGTAAAAGAAGTCGCGGCGACAATAGCAGAGGCAGTATCTACTGAAGCAGCGCCATCAACCAAAGCCCCTGTAAAGGTAAGTCGCTTTGGTTCTATGGTGTCATCTGACATGACTAAACCTACAGTGGATGTCCGTGAGCAGAAAGCAGTACCTCAAGGACGTACTTACGAAGCTCAAGCGACTGACAGCAAGGCTCCGAAAGTAGCGAAGAATAACAGTGCATCTGCTGATATGACTCGCCCTGGAGAGTAACCTTAATAAAGGGCTAACTTCGCCCCATTATTTATAAAGCCATGCTTAGCATGGCTTTTTTATTGGAAATATTAATATAAAACTTAACATTTAGTCTCATTGAATCGATGTCACTATCATTCAACGGTTAATTTTTTGTGTTAAAGCAAACATCCTTTTTATTAACTTACATACAAAACCAGAGGTTAAATGTTCGATCTCATTCGCCATTAAACAAGTAGTAAAGTCGATATTTTATCTCGATTAACCGTGATACTCGCCCTTATCCCTGAAGCTGTTGCCTTTGCATTCGTAGCCCATGTTGACCCCATGGTAGGACTATATGCAGCCTTCATTATGGGTTTAATCACCGCATTGGCGGACGATCGGGGATTATGTCCGGCGCTACAGGTGCTATGGCAGTAGTAATGGAGTCACTAGTGATTGAACACGGTATAACCGTATTTACCGATCTGGCTTTTGCCGTGTTTGTTGGTGTTATCGTACCTGCTTTGGTGTTTGCATGGGAACATGCAAAACACATCAACATTGACATAAGTGAAGATACAAATGGCTAGAAAATATATCGCTTAAATGGGCCATTATTCTTTGGCTCAGTTGCTAACCTAACTTCCTTGAATTATTTGATGTTGGAAATGATAACTAAGGTGTGACTATAGACTTTCAAAATTCACGAGTAGCAGATCAATCAACATTAGAGGCTATCGATATTTTAGCTAAACGTTATGTGGCTGGGGAAAATGTCTGCATTTACGTTACTTAAGTCAAGATTGTAAAGCCCTACTCCTAAAGCACGTGATCTGGTTGAAGTTTACCTTATTGAAGATCTGCACAACAAAGTGACCGACGATAAATTAGGCTAAACGGACATAATACCAATTCCAATAATTATCTGGTCATTCAGCGGGAGTTCTGCGCCTTCTAGGCAAGTAATAGGTTTGTAGACATAGTTGTTCTCGGCAACAGGTCCTGCGTTACTCTACCTTCTGCGTCCTTGCAGTCGTACGTCAATAAGCAGCATAGAAGATACAGAAACCCGCCCTGCGGGAGCTATTACTCAGGCTTTCCATTTCTTTGTTGCATTGTTTTACAAGGGAACAACCATTCTTTCAACAATGCGCCTCAAACTGGAAAACATGACTGGCTCTGATTAAGCACATAATTAATGGAATTGATATAATAAAAAAAAGGGGTGACTGAATATTCAATCACCCCTTTTTTATCATGTTTAGCCCTAACACAAGAGCAAAAAATTTAGTTTACACTTTACACTTTACGCTTATCTGCAAACTTACTCATGACTTTATCAAATTTAGGCTTAACTACTAATTGGCAATAGGGTTGCTGACCGTGTTTAGCAAAGTAATCATCATGGTAATTTTCAGCGGGATAGAAAGTGTCAAACGCGCTTATTTCGGTCACAATAGGTCTAGGCCATACTTGCTGCAGAGTTAAGGTATTGATGAATTTATTGGCGGCATCAGCTTGTTCACTATTATGAACAAAAATTGCCGAACGGTATTGCGGGCCTTTGTCATTGCCCTGCTGATTCAGTGTTGTCGGGTCATGGCTTTCAAATAATACACTTAGCAGAGTGTCGTATTGAATTACAGCGGGATCGAACTCAATATGAATGACTTCTGCGTGCGCGGTTTTACCAGAACACACAGCATCATAATTTGCATCTTTAGCGTCACCGCCACAATAACCTGATTTAACACTGTGCACGCCTTTAAATTGAGCAAAAATAGCCTCTACACACCAAAAGCACCCAGCTCCAAAAGTCCCCTTTTGGTAAGAAGTTTTAGCCGAACTTGATTGTGCTAATTCATCACGAGATTTAAAAATCATCGATACTGAATTAACACAATGACGAACATTATTATCTGTTAAATGCTCCCCTTCAAACACATGGCCTAAATGACCGCCACATTGTGCACAGGTAATTTCGGTTCGATGTCCATCGGCATCAGGAGTATGTTCTACTGCTCCCTTAATTTCATCATCAAATGCAGGCCAGCCACAATGGGCATTAAACTTATGCTCACTCTTATATAGAGGTGCATGGCACTTTTTACATAAATAAACGCCTTGTGCATCATGATCAACATATTCACCGCTGAAAGGCCGTTCAGTACCTTTTTGTTCAATAACATATTTTTCAAATTCGGTTAAATCATTCATTGTCGGCTCTCATTGAGTTGTTTGTCGCAGATATTAACAAAGGATACGTGAGATCTGCGGCATCAGTTCAACCAATACAACATGAAGACACGCAAAGAATTGCGACAAAGTGTGACTAAGGTTACCATTAGCAGTGGGTCAACACACTAATAAGAAAATATAATGAAACTAAATACAATTGATTACTTAGCACCAGATAGCGCTGAGCGCTTTGTTGAATCACTTCGTGAAACAGGTTTTGGGGTACTATCGAATCACCCTATTCAAAAGCAACTTGTCGAAGATATTTATAAAGAGTGGTACAACTTCTTTCAGTCTGAACAAAAACATGACTTTTTGTTCAAGTCTGAAACACACGATGGATTTTTTCCTGCATCGATTTCTGAAACAGCCAAAGGTAACAATGTAAAAGATATCAAAGAATATTATCATGTGTATCCTTGGGGCCGTATTCCTGATTCACTTAGAGCCAATATTCTTGCATATTATGAACATGCCAATACCCTAGCTGCGGAATTACTCAGTTGGATTGAAAAATATACACCGGCAGATGTTGCGGAAAAATATTCTATTCCATTACCAGACATGATTGCTCAAAGCCAACAAACCTTGTTGCGGATTTTACATTATCCACCAATGAAAGGTGATGAAGAAATGGGCGCTATCCGTGCAGCAGCGCATGAGGACATTAACCTCATCACTATATTACCTGCAGCAAATGAACCTGGATTACAAGTGAAAACCAAAACAGGTGAATGGATTGACGTACCTAGCGATTTTGGCAGCATCATTATTAACATCGGTGACATGCTGCAAGAAGCATCTGGTGGTTATTTCCCTTCCACTTCACACAGGGTAATCAATCCTGAAGGGACAGACAAAACCAAATCACGGATTTCATTACCGCTGTTTTTGCACCCTAATCCAGAAGTAGTACTATCAGAGCGTTATACCGCAGACAGCTATTTACAGGAAAGATTACGTGAATTAGGCGTTATTTAAACATTAATGCTTCATTTAACAATGATACTAAGCGCCTTCGGGCGCTTTTTTTATGCATTTAATCTGCTAACGAGGTAGAATATCACTTTTGTATTTATTGTATTTACTCTCCGGTTTATAAGGCAACATCATGGCAATTCAGTGGTATCCAGGACACATGCACAAAGCACGTAAAGAGATCGAGGAGGCAATGCCTCAAGTGGATCTCGTTATTGAAGTGCTCGATGCACGTATTCCATACAGCAGTGAAAATCCGATGGTGTCACAACTACGTGGTGATAAACCCTGCATTAAATTACTGAATAAATCTGATTTAGCCGATCCTAAGGTTACCGCCCAATGGATTGAATACCTAGAACGTGAACAAGGCGTTCAGGCATCAGCAATCACAAGTTTACAACCCAGTATGGTAAAAAGCATTCCTGATCTTTGCCGTAAACTGGTGCCACACCGTGACATCATGGAAAAAGACATTCGCACCATGATCATGGGTATTCCTAACGTCGGTAAATCTACAATTATTAATACCTTAGCGGGTCGCACTATAGCTAAAACGGGTAATGAACCTGCAGTCACAAGACGTCAGCAACGTATTAACTTACGTAACGGAATCGTACTATCGGATACTCCGGGCATTTTATGGCCAAAAGTGGACAACGAAGCCAGTAGCTATCGCCTTGCTGTCACCGGTGCAATTAAAGATACCGCTATGGAATACGAAGATGTGGCAATGTTTGCTGCTGGCTATTTCCTTGAAGCCTATCCTGACGAAATTTGTGAACGTTATAAGCTTCAATCGCTACCAGCCAGCGATATCGAATTACTCGAAGCTATCAGTCGTTCTCGCGGAGCACTTCGCCCTGGCGCCCGAGTTGATTACCATAAAGTATCTGAACTATTACTACATGAATACCGCTCAGGGAAAATCGGACTTTTAAGCCTTGAAACTCCGGCGATGGCTGAAGTAGAAAAAGAGGAAGTTGCACGTAAATTAGCTGAGAAAGAACTCATTAAACAGCAGAAAATAGAGCAAGAGAAACTTAAACGCTCCGGTAAACGTTATAACGATTAAGCCGAACAAAGTCTAGGTCGTCAACATCAATGACGGCCTAGCACTTATCATTCAGAGTGACCTATCATGCTTAAGTAGCCTGAATTAAGTAATCATAATTAAGTCGCCTAGATAAGTAGCTTAGTTAAATCCCTTAGTTAATTGATTATATTTCAACGATTAGCTAGTTTAATCGCCAATGCAGCTAAACTGGCTTCAAGTAAATTGATAACCATCTCAAATCCTCTTTCACCACCATAATATGGGTCAGGCACTTCTTCGACTAACGAATCACCATAGCTTAATATTAACTGTAATTTATATCGTAAATGGGCAGGACACCTGTCTTTCAAATCATTTAAATTGGCAAAGTCTGCCGCTAAAATTAAATCGAATCGTTCAAAGTCAGCGTCGATAACCTGCCGAGCTTTCATACCTGAAAAATCAAGTCCGCGCTTGTTGCCAGCAATAATACTGCGACTGTCCGGAGCATGCCCTTGATGATAGGCAATAGTCCCTGCAGAATCGATGTCGAGTTGAAGCGAGTGACGTTTCATTTGTTGCCTAAACACTGCCTCTGCCGTCGGCGAGCGGCAAATATTACCCATACAGACAAACAACACCGAGCGAACATTTAAAAGATATTTATCATCGATCATTGATAACCGCCATTATCACCAGTTTTATGTCATCACTTAATCATATTGCCGATACCTAAACTGGGGTTATGATCATTACCAATTGTAGTTTTACATTTAGTTTTACATTTAGTTTTACCATTAATTATACAATGATACGCAACGCAACATGCCAGCAATTTTGAAGCGTTATTGCGGTAGTCTTTGTCGCAGAAAAGTAGCAAATCTTGGCGTCCCTTTTTGAGTTAAGCCTAAATATTGATAAGTAATGGTAGAACCGACTAAAGGTGGATTTTCTCGTTGTTTATCGCTTAAACCACTGCCGATATTAAACACTATCCCCGCAGGTGTTTTTACAATTAACGCACCTAGTTTACCTCGATACTTACCCTTACCTTCTGTATGACCAATCACTACAGCTTCAGCGTCATATTTGGGTTTGAGCTTAACAATATACTCACTGCGGCCGACTGCATAATGCGCTTGCTGATAATGTAACATCAATCCTTCACCACCAGCATTAACGATGGAATCAAGCAATGTAAACAGAGCTTCAGTTGAAGCCACCGGCTCCTGCTTAATGACCTGTAAATGTATGGAGGCCGTTTGTTCTGCCAACATTTTCATCGCTAAGTAGCGTTCAATAAAAGGGCCTGAATGCCGCGGTAAATCAAACATCATAAACTTAACTTCCTGCCACTCTTTATCAGGTACTTGCTTGCGTCGAACCAATGCTGAAATATCTTCGAATCGATTACGCCCCAACCAAAGTTCACCGTCAATAGCTGTATGAGGAAAACCCAGTGTAAACGATGAAGGTAATGCCACTTTTCGGCCACTGCGAGTCAGCATGTTACTGCCATCCCAGTAGCCTCGAACACCATCAAGCTTCTCGCTGACTAAGTATTCAGTGACATCTATATCTTGTTGATATTTTGTTGCCAACTGAATAGGAGGTATTGATAACACTTCACTCTTTATCGTAAAACAATGCAGTGAAATAATGACCAAAATAAAAAGATACGGTAGCTTACGCATATGCAATCCTTGCTAAAAGTTAAATCCATTTAGTGTTTTTTCATTTTCGTTCAAAAATTTATTTCAATCCCCCGATGATTGTACTCTCTCGGCATCGAGTCACTTCCAAGTAAAACCTCTAAAATACTGCTATAACGCCTATCATCTGTGGATGAATACGACTTTCACCTGTTTAAATGATTCTCAACCCTCGACAGGGTTAGGTGAGCGTAGTACAAACAGAATAATTATCCATTCATTGGTAGGGCTTATATTGATATAAATCGATGCATAATGAGGGCATATACCATCACAACAATAAATATTTGTTTTGTTCTACAGCACATCATAAGACCTAAATTACTGCTGGAAGCATATGAACGGAATGTTACAATCTACGGAATTCACATCAAAAAGATAATGAGTAAAATGAAACCAGAGAACAATCATGGTCTAAAACGCGTGTTTCGAGCGACTGGGTTTTCTATGCAAGGTCTAAAGTCAGCGTGGAAAAACGAAGCGGCATTTAGACAAGAAACCGTGCTTGCTTGCCTAATGTTACCCATTGCTCTGCTACTCAATATAAGTAGTACTGAACGTATTTTACTTATCATGACAGTATTAATTGTATTGATTGTAGAATTGCTAAACTCCGCTATTGAAGCGGTAGTTGATCGGGTTGGTGATGAGATCCACCCACTTAGTGGTCAGGCAAAAGACATTGCTTCTGCAGCAGTCTTTCTCAGTTTGGTATTATGTGCAATCACTTGGAGCATCGTTATTTGGCCATTATTGTTTTAGTAACGGCCAGACGAATATCATTCAGTGTGCTTATCGGCAGTCAGAATTGAAATGGCTTGTTCAATATAAGCAAGTCTTTCATTTTCAGCCCAATATGCAGCATACACATGTCGATCGATACATTTTGCATCATCCACGACATATAAGCTCCCGTTATATAAATAAGGCTTTATGAGTGCTTCAGGCAAAAATGCACATCCACCGTTATTAAGTATAAAGTCCAATGCAATACGAGCAGAACTTGTGTGTAATACCGGCAAAGGCAACATGGTAAAATCTTGGGCATGAGTGATATTAAAGGCGGTACCCCAGTCTACTTTTATATAAGGTAAAGTAGGTGTTTGTGTAAGCTTAACGCCTGCTTGTTTGGAAACTAAATACAATTTTACTTCAGCAAGCTTAACTAATATGACGCCATCAAGCTTTGGTGGGTCAAAAGTAATCGCAATATCTAAAGTTCGTTCAATAAGTTGGCGAGTCATCACCGTTGCAGGTAATACATCAGTTCTTAAAGCCACCCCTTCTAAGCCTAAATGTAATGGCTGCAAAAAATCTTGTAAAAAAGCATCCCAAATATTATCGCCAGCCGACAACGCTAACTGAGCACTGTGTTGCTGATTTAAAATTATATCTTGTTTTGCCCTTTCCCAAGCATTAAGCACTGCCTCAGCATGGCCGAGCATTCTTTCACCTGCAGGTGTTGGTTGAATATTGTTACGTAAGCGTTCAAATAACTCTAAACCCAAAATATTTTCTAACTGCTTTATCCTAAAACTGACAGCACTTCGAGTGAGGTATAGATTTTCAGCCGCCTTACCAAAGTGCCGAGTACGGGACACTTCTAAGAATGTTTTTAATAAATCTGTATCCATAAAAATTCTTTACCATTAAGGACAAAATATTTTGATTTAAAAAATGATAATACTAGCCAATACTCCAGTTGCAAATCTTTATATCTCATAATCTAGAAGGTATTAGCCATGTCTCAGCAATCATTTATCAATGCAAAACAAGGTATTGATGCTAACACCAATGGTCATAGCAACAGTTTTCAATCTACTAAACGCTTCTATGATGACGTGAATTTCCCAAAGGGATTTAAACGTTGTGGTGATTTCACCAATAAAGAAGCAGAGTTGCTTGAACAACACGGTCAAGCAATGAAAAATTTAGCCAATGGTTCGCAGTTACCTTGTAATGTTGACGAAGACCAATTTGTTAACGTTTTACAGGGGAAAAAACCTGCATCAACTCCACTGGAGTTATTGTGGTCTAAATATTGTCGTCTGGCAAAAGGCAAACCATTTTATGCTGTTGTTGGGACAATTCATGCACCTGCAAGCTCTAAAGTTGAAATTGAATTTGACGATGTAGAAGAAGATGCTTCAGACACCGATGAGTCAGAGTAAACCATCTTTTAACTGCTAAAGTCACCGCCAACAGCATTTAACACTGTTGCAACACAAATGATAAAAAGTAGAGTCAACTTCCTGCTCTACTTTTTCGTTTTGTCACATATTTGTCACCCACCGCAATTACGCCAATGCTCTGGCGCCTTATACATAGCGACTCTTCACTAAAATGGTTGTTTTTACACCGCAGAGGTCAAGCTATTAACGAAAACTTGATTTAGCGCAATAATCCCATACAAATACTTCACAATTAGTAACAAAGTGTTAGTATATGCACTGAACAGTTTGTCGTTTTTACTTTAACTTAATGTTTATGACTGCGCATTTTGATAACCCTATTTTGGATATCTGCGTTGAATAGATTAGGTATTAAATTCGACAAAAGCATCATATGAAGACGCATATCCTGTGATATAGAAAAAATAATAAATGCGGAGTTTCAATGATAAGAACTTTTTTTTGTATAGTGTTATTGATATTAGGCACTCGAACTGCTTTGGCAGAGACGAATCTATCAACTAACGACTCAACAGTCTCCGACAAATATACTCTTGACGTCGGTATGTTTTATGCTAACTCCGATTCAAACTTCATCGTTACAAACCCAAAAACAGGTGGAACATTCCCAGTAGATTTTGAAGATGAACTTCTACTTGCTGAAGAACAATACTTACCCTACTTTGAATTCACATTCTCTTTCAACCAACGCCATAATATTTATGTTGATTGGAAGTCGTTAGATCGCAAAGCCGACACAGAAACGGTATCACAAGATTTTATTCTTGAAGATATTGATGGAAAAGACTACCTGATTGAGACTGGCGCTAAACTGAATACTGAACTTAATATTGATATTCTGCGAATTGGCTATGGTTATGACATTTGGCAAGGAACTCATTACGCTGTTGGAGTATCCGTTGGTATACATACCATGTTTATCGAAACCGCTTTTAAAGGCACTATCGGCATTTGCGTTCCAGATTCAACCTTAACCAGTTTATGCAGCAACGCAGTTGCCACACCAGAAGTTATCGACGACACTCTAACAGCACCTCTTCCAGACATTGGCCTTTACGGCTCCTACGAGTTTTATCCTGGTTGGACATTTGATGCTCACGCCCAGTATTTTGCTATCAAATATGATGATGTAGACGGATCACTGATCGATATCCGTTTAGGTGTTGAAGCTAAAATTTGCGATAATTGGTCATTGAAACTGGCTTACAACTATTATGATGTCGATATTACAATCGAAAAAACACGTAATCTCGGTAATATTGAGCAACGTACCTTTGATTACAATATAAACTACAGTTTTACTGGCCCGATGTTTGCGGTCTCTTACGTTTTTTAATATGATTCAAGTCACTAAAAAAGCATCTTCGGATGCTTTTTTGTTGTTTGTATCACTATAATATCATGGTGCAAAACCTGCTATTATTGTTATATTTACTTCAATTGTAGATTTTTCAAAGTCTTTCCTTAGCCCAGATTATGAGGCACTTAATGTCGAACACTCTACTGCAAACCGCTGCAGCCAATTTGAAAAAAGCGGTGCCGTTAATGTTAAAATATAGAATACCCACAACGCCAACAAACTACGCGCTTTGGTATGCTTACGTGGGTGAACAAAACCCTTTACTTAATCAAGAGTTAGATACTGCAGTCAAACAACACCAAACCTGTTCACCAGTGACCAGCGAATTATTATATCGTAAACATGTGGCTGACCCAGTTGAGCTTGATGTGCGCGACATGCGTAAAAACCTTGATGCGATGGTATGTGAATTATCTCAGTCACTCAAAGATACTAATTTGGACACTGAGACATTTCAAAATCAAATTGATAAAGATTTTAAGAAATTAAGCGACCTCGAAAATCAAGGTTTCTCGTTAGAGCAAGTGATTGGTATTGTAAGAAATATCGTTAAAGAATCTTCCAGCATCCGTTCTAGCACCGTGAGTTTTACCGAACAACTCCAAAAAGCTCAATCAGAAATCGATACTCTCAAAACTCGTTTAGCTGAATCTGAAAAAGACATGCTCTTTGACGCCTTAACCAATGTGTTAAATCGCCGTGCATTTAACACTGATATTGAAGCACAAATCAGCTCAGCCCCTGCGGGTACCTGTATGATTTTGATTGATATTGATCACTTTAAAAACTTCAACGATAATTTTGGCCATCAACTTGGCGATTTAGTCTTAAAAACCGTTGCCAAGCGTATCCAAGAAGCCTGTCGTGACGGCATTAAACTGTATCGTTTTGGTGGTGAAGAGTTCGCCATTATTGTACCAAGTAGTCAGTTTAGAGTTGCCAGACAATTAGCTGAAGGTATTCGTAGAGCGCTCGAAAAACTCAGCGTCAAAGACAGACGAAGTGACAAGGTTATTGACTCAATAACGGCATCTTTTGGTGTTGCTGAATGGAAACCTAAACAAAGTGTATCTCAATTAATTGAAGCAACTGATAAGTTACTGTACGAAGCAAAACGCCTCGGTCGTAATAGAGTGATGCCAATCGCAAACTAACCATTCTGATAACATCAATTGATTGTTCGCCCAGTTTTTACCTGCCCATGCTGAAAAGCTAACAGCAGGAAAAATTGGGCTGAATATTTTTGATATTGCGGGTTATTGAGGTAATTGCAGATAAACAGCAGCATTCTCAGCTGTTGCTACCGTTAAATGAGGCACATAACCTAAAAATGGTGCCTGCATCATCTGCTGTAAGCTGTTGAGGTTGTCGTCAATAAAAGCCATCTCAGCATCGACTTGATTAGCCACCCACCCCGCTATCGTTAATCCGTCGGCCAATATAGCCTCTTGAGTTAACAACGCATGGTTTAAACAACCTAGCTTCATGCCAACCACTAAAATAACCTCTATCTTTGGCTTCTTTTTTTGGTTTTGAATTTGTTGTGCTTGTTGCAGTTTAGTCTGCAATAATTTGACAGTATCAGATAAATACTCACCATTACCAAACGGTAAGCGCCAGCCACCAGCACCTTCTATCAAGGCAAAATCTGCATTTAACATCACGGGGTGATACATAGTATCAAGTACACTTTGCGCTGTTAATGTTCGATTAACTAGCTTGGCGGCAATATGCGGTGCTATTGCGGGTTCAAAACTAATAGGATTAACCACTTGATATGGCAAATCCATATTCGACTGAGCTATTAGCATTAAGGCATCACTATTGCGCAAGCCATCTTCGGTCACTTCACAACCCGAAGCGATGGGTTTAAAACCGCACTTATGCCCTTGTGCTTTAGCTAACAATGTGGCGGATATTAGTGTTTTACCACTGTCAGTATCTGTTCCTGTCACAAAGTACAACATCGTTTCAACCTCGCTTGGCGCAGATATACGCAATTTGATAAGTTAATGGAATGCCTTTATCGGTGCGCATAGTTTCTGCAAGTGCGATGCGTTGCTGCCATTGTTGCTTAGTAAGGGGATGATGATGTGTTGCATTGTTTTCGCCTTGTTGAGCAAACGACGCACCCACACCTTTTATTGAGTACAGCAAGCTGCGCAAATCATCAAAATACAACCTAATACTCTCGACCTGAATATCAATATTTAGCCAATTGTTTGGCGAATCTTGAGATGCGATAAACGCTGCTTTAATAGCTGATACCGAATTAAACTGATTCACTCTAAAGCCCAATATTTTTAATTCAGCCAAGCTACCATCAACAACCACACTGAGATGGCATTCGCCACTGGGTCGCAATACTCGATGAAACTCAACAAACGCTTGGGGTAAGTTTTGGCACCATTGCAAGGCTAAGTTGGAATAGATACTGTCGATAACTGCGCTTTGCAATCCAAGCGCCTGTGCATCACTGCAAATAGGCAAATAATCGGGATGTTGCTCAGATAATTGCTTAAGCATCCCATGAGCGATATCAACAGCCACAACTTGCTTAACGTCATTAAAAGCGTTAAAACTCGTACCCGGGCCAGCTCCTACATCAAGTAAGGTGCCACATAGATGTGCACAGCCTAATAATTGCTTAGCCGTAATACGTTGTAATACATCATGTTGCTTGTAATGAGATGCGGCGATTGAAAACTTATTTGCCACGGGATTATCTAACGTCATGAGAGTCTCATCGATACAATTTATTTAGTCACGGCTTGCGGTGCTAATGCACCTTGCTTTGCATCAGTATACTGGTGAATAAGCTGAGTTAAGGTGTTCACGAGTGATTGAATATCAGCGGCTTTATGCAGTGCATTTAAAGTAATACGCAAACGCGCCTGACCTTTTGGCACCGTTGGCGAACGGATTGCGCCGACTATAAAGCCTTGTTGTTTTAACTGCTGCGCGATCGCGATAACCTGATTGTTATCGCCGATCATAATGGGCTGAATTGCGGTGGTAGAAGACGTAATACTGATGTTATTTGCTAATGCAAGTTGTCTAAACAACGCAATATTCGCTGTTAACTGTGCCAATAATTCTGGGTGAGTGTGTTGCCAATTAATCGCCGCTAATGCTAAATGAGCATTGGCTGGCGCTAAAGCAGTTGAGTAAATATACTCACGGCAAGTTGCAACCAAGTAATCAATTACCTCTTTTGAGGCTAGAATCGCTGCGCCTTGACACCCTAACGCTTTACCAAAGGTGACGACTTGAATATCAACCTTATCGGCATTAACAAACGAGCTTGGTAATACCCCAAAACCATGGGCATCATCGACAATAAGCCAACAGCCATGTTGCTTACATAAATCAGATAGCTCAATAATGGGGGCTATATCGCCATCCATACTGAATACACTCTCGGTGACAACGGCTGAATTGGGATTTCGTTCAATAATACGTGCTGCGCTGTTAATGTCATTATGCAAAAAGCGGCTAATTTTACTGCCACTGTCTTTTAAGCCATCAATAACTGAGGCGTGCACCAGTTTATCGGCAATGACCGTATCATCAGCGTAAAATAAGGTTTTCATTAATGCGCTATTGGCACTAAAGCCTGAACTAAACAGCATACAAGCTTGGTGACTGGTAATCTCACATAAGCGTTGTTCCAGCGCCACATGGGCTTGGCTATAACCACTCACAAGCGGTGATGCCCGACTGCCTACACCATACACGGTTGCACCATCGTAAAGTGCTTGTGCTAACGCAGGTTCGTGGGCTAAACCTAAATAGTCATTATGGCTAAAATCAATCAATGTTGATTGTTGCGACGTTGCCGACACCTGTCGTTGGCGTAACAATCCTGCAGCCTGCAGTTCGGCAAGCTTCTCACTTATCCGTAATGTAATTGGATGTTCTCCAATTTCAGGCTGACTGAATGATGTCATATTAGATTACAGCGCTGCGGCATCAAAAAACTGCTTAGTCGACTTATCTTGTTTGGCACTGGCTTTGGCTAATAGTGCGCTATCGTTTTCAATGTTGGCTTGTGGGCCTTGCTCAGGATGTAAACCTAAACGACGGAACAAACTCATATCATCATTTTCTTCAGGGTTTGGCGTTGTTAATAGCTTACAACCGTAAAAAATAGAATTAGCACCGGCAAAGAAACACATAGATTGCAGTTCATCACTCATGCTTTCACGTCCTGCAGATAAACGTACTCGAGATTTAGGCATTAAAATACGGGCAACAGCAATAGTGCGCACAAATTCAAGCGGATCAAGATCATCGATATTCTCAAACGGTGTACCGGCTACTTTAACTAACATGTTGATTGGTACTGAATCGGGGTGTTGTTCTAAATTAGCTAACTGTTGCAATAAACCTGCGCGATCAGTAGCTTTTTCACCCATACCCACAATGCCGCCTGAGCACACTTTCATGCCCGATGCGCGTACGTTTGTTAGCGTATCCAAGCGACTTTGATAAGTACGAGTGGTAATAACGTCGCCGTAATATTCAGGCGAGGTATCAAGGTTATGGTTGTAATAATCTAAACCAGCGTCGGCTAATTTTCCGGCTTGTTCAGACGACAACATCCCTAATGTCATACAGGTTTCCATGCCTAAAGCACGGACATCTTTTACCATTTGCGTCAAATATGGCATATCTTTGTCACGCGGGTTACGCCAAGCGGCGCCCATACAAAAACGCGATGCTCCTGCCGCTTTAGCACTTTTAGCTTCGGTTAGTACTTTATCAATTTCAAGTAAACGTTCTTTTTCAAGACCTGTATCGTAGCGTGCACTTTGAGGACAATATTTACAGTCCTCTGGGCATGCGCCGGTTTTAATCGACAATAGGCGGCTGATCTGCACTTCGTTAGGGTCAAACGTTTCACGATGAATACTGTGAGCTTTAAACAATAAATCATTCATAGGCAGCGCAAACAATGCTTCAATTTGTGCTTTTTGCCAATCGTGACGAACTTCAGCTAACGACATGGATCATTCCTTTATTTTGATTTTATGTTGGCTAGGATACCCTGAGCCCGTAAACTGTCAACGCAGTAACCACTTTACGCTTTACTAGCGGTCAAAAAAAGAGCACTTATAATTATGCCACTTTCCGATACAAATACCACAATCGATTATGCTTTCGATGCACAACATATCTGGCACCCATACACCTCCATGACCCAGTCTCTGCCTGTATATGGAGTCGTTTCAGCACAAGGTTGTGAGTTGACTTTAGATGATGGGAAAGTACTTATAGATGGCACCAGTTCATGGTGGTCTTGTGTGCATGGTTATAGTCATCCGACCATTTTAGCCGCTATGCAAAAGCAGCTATCACAGCTCAGTCATGTGATGTTTGGCGGAATCACCCATCAGCCAGCCATTGAGACCTCAAAACGCTTAGTGCAGATGACCAGCGATAACTTAACTAAGGTTTTCTTAGCTGATTCAGGCTCAATTGCTGTGGAAGTTGCGCTAAAAATGGCGCTGCAATATTGGCAGGGGCGGAACCAGCCGCAAAAGCAACGGATTATGACCGTAAAAAGTGGTTATCATGGTGATACTTTTGCCGCGATGAGCGTATGTGATCCTGATGGTGGAATGCACACCATGTTTGGTAATAATGTCACTGAACAAGTCTTTATCCCTGCGCCAACGTCTAAGTTTAATGACCCCCTTAATCAAACCGATACACTCGCATTAAATGCCGCATTTGCGCAACATAATCAAGATATTGCTGCGGTGATTATTGAACCCATCATGCAAGGTGCTGGCGGAATGCGTTTTTACTCACCAGCTTATTTAGTTAAACTGCGCCAACTTTGCGACCAATACGATGTGCTATTGATATTAGACGAAATCGCTACCGGATTTGGCCGTACTGGCACCCTCTTCGCTTATGAGCATGCCAATATTGAGGCCGATATTTTATGTGTAGGTAAAGCCTTAACCGGTGGATATATTAGCCTCGCAGCCACCTTATGCAGTGACGAAGTGGCCAATGGTATTAGTGATTCTCCCGCCGGTGTGTTTATGCATGGTCCTACTTTTATGGGGAATCCATTAGCATGTGCTGCAGCAACCGCTAGCTTAGACTTATTGCTTGCCGGCGATTGGCAACTACAGGTAAAAAACATTGAAGCGCATTTAATCCGCACCTTACCCGCAGCCATGGCGTCAAAAGAGGTTAAAGATGTACGAGTACTTGGCAGTGTCGGCGTAATCGAAATGCACTCGCCAGTGAATACCGCAGCCTTACAAAAAGCCTTTGTTGACTTAGGTGTGTGGGTAAGGCCTTTTAGCCGCTATATCTACATCATGCCGCCTTACACTATTAGCGCTGCACAATTAACCCAACTAACCTCGGCCATGTTGTTAATTGCCGATACCCTTATTCCTACCGAAGAGAATCAAACGTTGATTAGCCATGGATAATCAAAGCAGGTCTATTCACTGCTTGGGTAAGTCTCAATTTGGGCCCGTCTCAGCTTAGGTAGATCAAAGTTTAGCTTAATCTAATACCGATTGAGCGTGGGCAATAATGGCATCTGAAACGTCTTTATAGACACCTTTAAGTAAAATCCAATGGTGCCAGTAAAGCGTTTCAGTGATGATATGGTCTTTACATATGTGCACTAACTCACCAGTGGCTAGTTCTGGTTTAATTTGCGTTTTTGGTACTAAACAATAGGCAGCACCATGTTTAGCCATGGTCACAAAAGCATCTGATGAACGCACAGCATGTAATGGATATTCACCTTGCATCAAACCAAAATGCTGTTGAATATAACGTGTGTGCATATTGTCTTTATGATCAAACGCAATACCCGGTGCTTTTCTAAGGCTGTCAGCACTAATGCCGTTAGGGAAATAATCACGACTAAACTCAGGTGACGCCACTAGCAGATAGTCGACACAGCCTAATCGAGTTAATTGACAACCTTTAATCGGTGTAGATTGCACCGAAATGGCACCAAAAGCTTGGCCATCCTTTAACCTATTAATCGTACGAGCTTCACCTTCAATCAGCAGATTTATCTCAACTAAATGTGACTTAATCACTGGGGCTATTGCCGGAATGAGCCAAGTTGCCAAAGTGTCGGCATTGGTGGCGATATTCAGAGTTAACGGAGTCTGGGGCGAATGAGGCATAGCACTAGGAAGTACGTCAGCTTCTAGCTGTACCACTTGGTAATAGTGCTTTAAGAGCTGCTTACCTAAATCTGTAGTTTGAATAGGTTGGCTTCTAATTAATACTGGTTGAGCAAACTGTTGCTCTAATTGTTTAATCCGCTGTGACACCGCCGATTGCGATAAGCACAACACACCTGCTGCACGCTCAAAACTTTGTTCTTTAATCACACAACTCAATGCTTGCAGCAATTTATAATCAAGTTTACTCATTGTTTTACCAACTCATTAAATCCCCTGAAACCATCGTAACCGGTATTCATGCTGCTTTCATTAATTTTTCTTATAAAGCAGAAAAATTAGTAATTTAACTTATAACAAGACTATTGCTACCTTAGCAACTCATTACATTGCTTGTAACGAGGAAACTCATGGCCACTTCTGCATTATTTCAAGGACTTATTCTCGGCTTAGGAATGATTATTCCAATTGGCGCTCAAAACTCTTACATATTAAGTCAGGGAATAAAACGCAATCACCACTTTCTCGCGGCCACAATTTGTATGTTGTGTGATGTGTTATTAATTGGTCTAGGTATTTTTGGCGGAGGTAAATTAATCGCCAGCAGTGAATGGCTAATGTTACTTATTGGCTGGGGCGGAGTCACTTTTTTAGTTGTTTATGCAGTTATGTCGTTCAAAAATGTATGGCGAAATCAGTACCAAGTTGCAACACACATTGCAGCAGCCAATAGTCGTAAAAAAATTATCGGCACCACATTTGCGGTCACCTTGCTTAACCCTCATGTGTATTTAGATACTGTGATGATATTAGGTAGCGTGGGCGGTACTTTTGATGGTAACGAAAAATGGGCATTTGCAATAGGTACTATACTGGCATCGGTTTTGTGGTTTTATACTATTGCATTTGGTGCCGCTAAACTTGCACCCTGGTTAGGTGCACCTAAAGTTCAACGCGTGATTGATGCCATAGTCGGCACTATTATGCTTTTTATCGCCTATTCAGTATTTAATACTTTATTAATAATACCAACAAACTCATAGCGACAGGCTACACATGTAAACCAAAAGCTACACATGTAGACCAAAAGATACTCATAAAAAACAGTAAAGAATTAACTCTCCATTGGCACAAAACCAGCTTGCTGTTTTATACGTATTAACCATTGATTAATCTGCGGGTAATGGGCTAAATCAAAGCCACCTTGATGTGCAACATGAGTATAAGCAAACAAAGCAATGTCCGCTAAAGTAAACTGCGAACCACACAGAAAGGGTTGCCAAGCGAGCTCAGCCTCCATAGCCGCAAGCGCTTTATGGCCTTTAACGTGCAGTGAGTGATATTCAGCTAAACGATCTTCAGGTAGCCCTAAATACAACTGAATAAAGCGTGCTACGGCAATATATGGCTCATGGCTATACTGTTCAAAAAACATCCACTGATACATTTTAGCTTTACTAAAAGTATCGGTGGGGATCAATTCAGAGCCTTCAGCAAGATAACCCATAATGGCATTCGACTCCGATAATACTCTCCCATCATCGAGTTCTATTAATGGTATTTTACCCTGCGGATTTTTAGCTAAAAACTCTGGTGTCTGCGTTTCACCATTCGTGATACTCATTTCTTGCCATAGATGATCGACATCGAGCATATTCAACACCAGCTGCAATTTATAACAATTACCCGACATGCTATCGCCATAAGCTGTGATCATTAGTTGTCCTCAACGCTAAAATAACTCAATTACTTTTTAACAAGACTAGAAATTAACGCACGCAATGCGGCAGGTTTTACCATCTTTGCCATATAGTGATAGCCACGTTTTTCAACATCATCAATCAAATCTTTATTAGTATTGGCAGTAATTAATATCCCTGGTAAATGCTCACCATAACGACTGCGAATACCATTCATCGCATCAATACCATTTTGGTCATCATCTAAATGATAATCAGCTAACATAATGTCTGGGGCGACTCCTTTAAGCCCTAATTTAATTCGAGCATCGGCAAGGTCTTTGGCACAAATAACTTCACATTGCCAACGACTTAACAAAGACTCTAGCCCCGCGAGAATGGCTTCTTCATTATCAATACACAAGACTTTAATGCCAGCTAAAGGCTGCAATAATGTCGGTAAAGGTTTACTACTTATTTTGCTGACCGTTTCACCTAATGGCACGAATATAGAGAATAGAGAACCATGACCTAAAGTTGAACTTACATGAATTTGATGATCAAGTACTTTACTAATCCGATCGGCAATCGCCAATCCCAATCCCAAGCCGCCAACATTACGGCTACTGGGATGATTAAGACGTTTAAACTCTTTAAAAATTTCTTGTATATCAAACTCATTTATCCCACAGCCAGTATCTAACACTTGGATCTCGATAAAATCACCTCGATGGCGGCAACCAAATAACACTTTTCCACCACGGGCATATCGATATGCATTGGTTAAAAAGTTTTGCAAAATACGTCGTAATAATGAAGGGTCGGAGTTAACTGTCGCTTTAGAAGGCACCATTGAAAACGAAATTTGGCTATCACTGGCCATGGCGTCAAATTCAACCGATAAACCGTTAATCACCTCTGCGATAGCAAAATCACGACGATTAACGTCCACCATGCCAGAGTCGAGTTTTGAGATATCGAGTAAATCGGTCAATAACTCTCCCGCTATTTTCAACGAACTATTTACATGAGTTAGCGTGGTGCGGGCTTCTAAATCTAGATTAGGATATTGCGATAATGAGGCCGTAAATAACCTTGCCGCATTTAATGGCTGCATTAGATCGTGACCGACGGCGGCTAAAAATCGAGTTTTAGATGCATTAGCGAGCTCTTCTTGCGCTTTTGCTTCAAGTAATTCACTGTTTAGCATCGCCAATTCATAGGTTCGTTCTTGCACACGACTTTCTAGAGTTTCGTTGGCTTCCAGTAACGCTTTTTCTTGCAAACGATATTGAGTAATATCGGTAAATGTCATCACAAAGCCACCATCGGGCATTGGATTACCTTGAATTTTAATCACTTTACCATCTTGGCGTTCACGCTCAGATGTGTGCGGAGTGCCATTACGCATATGCTGTACCCGCACTGCTACCTGGTTTTCAATGTCTCCCGAGCCACAAAAGCCGCGCAACGCATTAAACCGCACCACTTCAGCAATAGGCATTCCTTGTTGTAAAAAGCCTTCAGGATATTGATATAATTCAACATAGCGATAATTCCACGCAACCAAACTCAGGTCTTTGTCGACCACACTCATACCTTCATAAGCGTGCTC
This sequence comes from Shewanella sp. SG44-2, assembly GCF_014164215.1. NCBI lineage: Bacteria > Pseudomonadati > Pseudomonadota > Gammaproteobacteria > Alteromonadales > Shewanellaceae > Shewanella > Shewanella sp. SG44-2. Next base: position 39,099 of record NZ_JACJEU010000027.1, on the reverse strand, counting down.
AATTGCACCGCGCAGCATATCCTGACTTAAAATAATTTTAGAGGATGCTTCATCTACAAGACTGAATACTTCATCCAGCGCCAAATCGCGGCCTTGTAGGACAGAGTCCATCACTAATGATGCACTTGATGCACCTAAAACACCCGACAGCATGTGTTCAGTGTGAGCCATTAATTCTTCTGGAGCAGCTTTGTACCAACTGTCACTTTTAACTGCATCGGCAGAAAAACGACTAAAGCTTTCATAAGCACGAGTTGGGCTCACAAATCGGCTTGCTAAAATTAATAAATCTTGTTGCGAAATAGGCCCTTGACGTTTCTTCGAATCTTTCTTAGATGACCAAGGTTTAACAAAATTACTTGCTTGAATACGTTCGGCAACGCCCGCTCTAAACCAAATAGAACCCAACACATAACAAAATATATTCGCTAACAAAGCGATTAATGTATCACTAATATTTGGGGTTATTGAATTGAGTAAGCCAGACTCACTACCGAGTAAACGAGCCTCGCCTGCACCTTGAAGTAAAATAAAACACCACAAGCTAAAACCGACAGCTAGGCCAAGATAAACACCCGCTCGATTACCGTGCTTCCAATATAATCCACCGACTAATGCCGGCGCTAATTGAGAAAATGCGCCAAAGGACATCATTCCTAAATGTGAAAGCGAGTCACTGTCAGTAAACAGTAAATAACTTAAATAGCCAAAACCTAGAATAACCACAATCGATAAACGGCGGACATTTAATAATAATTGAGAAAATTGGCTAAAGTTCTTTTCTCTTATTTGCCCCGTTCGCAGCAAAAATGGCACCAACCACTCATTACTGACCATCACACTGATGGTCACTACGGCCACGATCACCATCCCCGTTGCCGCAGACAAACTACCTAACAAGGCTACAACCGCTAATATCGGTTGGTCTAGTGCCAAAGGCAAATTAATAACATAAGTATCAGCAGATACCGAATCACCCAGAATAATTTTACCGGCTAATGCCAATGGCGCGACAAACATGCCAAATAAGGCTAAATAAATAGGAAATATCCAGCGAGATTTCTTTAAAATATGCTCACCGCCACATTCAACCACCATCACATGGAACTGCCTTGGCATACACAAAAACGCTGCCATACCAACAAATAGTTCAGGGAGAAACGACTCTAAACGAATGTGACTATTTTCGATTAATGCTTTATCTGATGCCTGCTGCCAAATATCGCCAAAGCCATCAAAAACACCAAAACTAATCACCACACCGACTGAGATAAATGCAGCGAGTTTAACCAATGACTCAAACGCAATTGCGACCATCATTCCAGGATTATGTTCAGTAGCATCTAATTTACGCGTACCAAATAAAATGGCAAAGATGGCCAGTAACATGGTGATTAATAATGGCACTGCTACTGGGCTCAAGGGGTTATCGTCAGGTTGGAATAAGTTAAGGCTAAACACCATTGCTTTAAGCTGTAGCGCGATATAAGGCATGATGCCAAACAATGCAATAAGCGTGACTAAAGCGGCTAATAACTGTGACTTGCCATAACGAGCAGCAATAAAGTCGGCAACTGAAGTAATGTTTTGTGCTTTAGACACCACAACCATTTTTCGTAGCATGCCAAACCCAAGGGTAAACACTAATATTGGGCCGACAAAAATAGGTAAAAAGGACCATAAATCATTGGCAGACTGACCTACTGTGCCTAAAAAACTCCATGATGAGCAATATACAGCTAAGCTAAGCCCATAAATCCATACTTGAGCTTTTTGATTTATTTTACTAAACCACCGCTCGGCACCCCATGCCAAAATAAACAGCAATGACACATAACATACCGCAATCACGGCAACGATTAAGGTTAAGTTCATGAAACGTCCGCTATCACTTTATTATTATTAAAAATCTGTTTTATTTTCATCTAAAACATCATGTATTGAGCAGAAAACAACCTGCATAAGAGAATCGATATAAATAATCGACCAAATCTGCAGCAACCATTACCATATTAACACGTGCAACAGACTAAATATTAAGGATATTTTAAAACTAGACCAAGGTCTAATAGTGCAAACAACCCGTTGCAGATGATACTTTAACCACGCCATTTTTAGAAAGGGAAGCCCCATGACCCCGCAGTCTCTTTACAAAGTTCCTAGTGACATTGCAGAAAACGCACTGGTTAATAACGATCAATATAAGAAAATGTACCAGGAGTCCATTATTAATCCAGAAGGTTTCTGGAGAGAACACGGCAAACGTATTGATTGGATTAAACCTTATACCAAAATTAAGAAAACGTCTTTTGATGATCATAATCTTTCGATTAATTGGTTTTATGATGGCACGCTCAATGCCTCGGCCAATTGTTTAGATCGTCACCTTGAAGAACACGGCGATAAGCTTGCCATTATTTGGGAAGGCGATGACGCCAACGAACAACGCAAATTAACTTACGCAGAGCTACACACACAAGTGTGTAAGTTTGCCAATGCGCTACGTAGCCAAGGGGTTAATAAGGGAGATATCGTCACTATCTACATGCCGATGGTGCCTGAAGCGGCAGTCGCTATGCTTGCTTGTGCTCGCATTGGTGCAGTTCATTCAGTGGTATTTGGTGGCTTCTCACCCGACTCGATAGCAGCAAGGGTAATTGATGGAAAATCAAAAGTCTTAATTACTGCCGACGAAGGTATTCGTGGTGGCCGTAAAATCCCTTTAAAACGCAGCATTGATGAAGCCATATCAAATCCTGATGTTACTTGCGTCGAAAAAGTCATTGTATTTAAGCGCACAGGTGGTGACATCGATTGGGTTGAAGGTCGAGACGTTTGGTGGCATTCACTCATGGAAGTGGCTTCAGAATTTTGCCAACCAGCAGAAATGAACGCCGAAGATCCACTATTTTTGCTTTATACCTCTGGCTCTACAGGTAATCCTAAAGGTGTGCTTCATACTACCGGTGGTTATATGGTGTATGCCTCGATGACACACGAATACGTGTTTGATTATAAAGCTGACGAAGTATATTGGTGTACCGCCGATGTAGGCTGGATTACCGGTCATTCCTATATGGTATATGGACCTTTTGCTAATGCCGCCACGGTATTAATTCATGAAGGTGTACCTAATCACCCTACTCCAGCTCGATTAGGTGAAATGATTGACCGACATAAGGTCAATATCCTGTATACCGCTCCTACATTAATTCGTGCATTAATGGCTGAAGGTAAAGAACAATTTAGCAGCTATAAAGGTGACTCATTGCGCATTATGGGTTCAGTAGGTGAACCCATAAACCCTGAGGCTTGGCGTTGGTACCATGAGGTAATCGGTCATGAAAACTGCCCTATTGTCGACACTTGGTGGCAAACTGAAACTGGCGGCATCCTGATCAGCCCATTACCTGGTGCAACGGATACCAAACCTGGCTCTGCAACTCGACCATTTTTTGGTGTGCAACCAGCACTGGTTGATAACATGGGTGATATTGTTGAAGGTACTGGTGAAGGTAACTTAGTTATCCTTGACTCGTGGCCAGGCCAAATGCGAACAGTGTACGGTGACCATGATAGATTTGCGCTGACTTATTTTAAAACATTCCGCGGTATGTATTTTACCGGTGATGGCGCACGTCGTGATGAAGATGGCTATTATTGGATCACTGGTCGTGTCGATGATGTCATCAACGTTTCTGGGCATCGCTTAGGTACGGCTGAAGTGGAAAGCGCTCTAGTGTCGCATGAACTCGTTGCTGAAGCGGCCGTTGTGGGTTACCCACATGACATTAAAGGCCAAGGCATTTATGCATACGTCACCCTAACCCGTGGCATTGAACCGACAGAAGAGTTACGTCAAGAGTTACGTCAATGGGTTCGTAAAGAAATTGGTGCACTTGCTACACCAGACCTTATCCAGTGGGCAAGTGGTTTACCTAAAACGCGTTCAGGCAAAATTATGCGTCGATTCTTACGTAAAATTGCGGCTAACGAAGTAACCAACTTAGGTGATTCTTCTACTCTGGCAGATCCTGCAGTGATTGATACGTTGATTGAGTCTCGCTTAAACAAAACTGAGTAATGAAAATCAACTTGTGATGTTCTATCCACCCTGAGAAATCCTGACCAATTTCTCTTTTCGCCCCTCAATTGAGGGGCTTTTTTTTATCTAAAACCAGCATTATTTAACATTATTACTTATCTGAAACCTTAGGCTGTGGAGCATAAGCAGTATCAATAGTGACATTATATGAATGATCATTTAATGTCATTTTGTAGCTCGTTGATTGACCCACTTTAATCGTTATGGCTTTGTCACCTAATAGATCCGCACCATCATTAGATTCATCGCGTAAACTTATCAACAAATTAACCTTATTATCACTATTTGCTGTCGATACTATGGTCACGCCATAGTCTCCTTCAACACTGAGTGACACAGATTCATTTAGTCCCATCTCAATTTTTGATGCCGATGCAGTTGCATCGTCTGAATGCTTAACCGTTTCTTCAATAGATAAACCAATGACCAGACTTTCTTCGGCAACGGCGAGATGGCTAACCATTAACAGAGCGGCTAACGATAAAAATTTCATAATGTGTTTTCCTGATGGTGATAAATTTCATTTTTATTAGTATTAATATCATCTGATTCAATAGATGAATCTACACCAACTGATATAAAAAAACAGCGCTTAACACGCAAAAAATGCCATCCCTGTCTATTTATCATCTTTAACCATCAGCAATTGATTTATCCAACTCAATTAAAACATCATGGTTTATCAATCATTGGCTATGTTAAGCTTTATATAAACCAGAATAACGCTACCGGTAAAGTGAAACACTCATCTACTCACCCCGTAAATATCACCTTACGTGACTATCAACAGCAATCGGTCGACGCGGCCATAGCTCACTTCAAGCACAGCCAACAATCGGCGGTATTAGTGCTACCTACCGGTGCGGGTAAAAGTATTGTGATTGCCGAACTGGCACGTATCGCGAATGGTAATGTGCTAGTGCTCACCCATGTAAAAGAATTAGTCGCTCAAAATGCTGAAAAAGTGGGTTTACTCACTCAAGAGGCCAATATCTATTCCGCAGGATTAAATCAAAAAAAGGCTAATGGCAAAACCGTGGTAGCCAGTGTCCAATCAGCCGCTCGCGCCCTAGATAAATTCACTCAAGCATTTTCATTAGTGATCATTGATGAATGCCATCGAGTCAGTAATGAGTCTACTAGCCAATATCAACAACTGCTCACGCACCTTAAAGCGCGTAATCCTGACATTAAACTGCTTGGGCTAACTGCCACGCCTTATCGTTTAGGTTTAGGCTGGATTTACCGGCACCATTATCATGGAAAAGTAGGTAATACAGATACACCTGTATTCGAAAAATGCATTTTTGAACTTCCAATGCGACCATTGATCAAAAAAGGTTACTTAACCAAACCAACCATTTTTGACGGACTGAGTGCACAGTATGATTTTAGTGAGCTCGTTGCACATGACAGTGGTGAATATCCACAAATGGAAATCGATTCTTTATTACATCATCAAGGACGAGCAACCACAGCTATTATCAAACAAGTAAAACAACTTGCTGAACTCCGAAAAGGTGTATTGATTTTTGCTGCTACGGTCAGACATGCCAATGAAGTAATGACTCTGTTAGACGACGATGCCGCCTTAATTACCGCTCAAACGCCACATAGCGACCGAGATGACATCATCAATCGCTTTAAAGCCCAACGTCTCAAATACATTGTTAACGTTGCCGTATTAACCACAGGCTTCGATGCTCCTCACGTCGACCTTATCGCAATTTTGCGCCCCACCGCATCGGTGAGCCTATTCCAACAGATGATAGGTCGAGGATTACGCTTGGCCCCCAATAAAGCAGATTGTTTAGTCATTGATTATGCCGCTAATGGTTATGACTTATTTTACCCGGAAGTCGGTCAAGCCAAACCCAATAGCAAATCAGTACCAGTACAAGTGCATTGTCCTGTATGTCAATTTGCTAATACTTTTTGGGGCCTAGTGGATGGCGATGGCGATATCATTGAACATTATGGCAGACGCTGTCAGGGGTTAATCGATGAGCTGCAACAGTGTGACTTTAGATTTAGATCAAAGTCATGCCCTGACTGTGGAGCGGAAAATGATATCGCGGCACGTATTTGTCATAGCTGCCAATCAACCTTAATTGATCCCGATAAGCGACTAAAACAAGTACTTAACGCTCAGCATCATCACTTATTTAAATGTGAGCAAATGTTGTTGCGCGATCAAGACAATAAGTTGCTTATTCAATATATTGATATTGAAGGTAATGATTTTAAGCGAATGTTTAGCTTCGCCACACCAGCACAACGAAAAGCATTTTATGCGGTATTTGTTCTCAGTCATACCCGCACTCCAGGTATACCGCATCCTCAATATAATAAAGTAACCGATGTATTGACGGATCAAATTCGATTCAGAAAACCCGATTTATTATTGCTGAAAAAAAACAAACATCGCTGGGATTTAGTTGATTCATTTTTTGACTATCAAGGCAAATATAAAATCGATATGAGTTAAAACAAAATTAATTGCGTTGAATTATGATTTGAAAAGTACTTATGGTATAAATTGGCCATATCATTAAACAGGAGTCACCATGTTTGTAGTTATTTTTGGCCGCCCAGGTTGCCCATATTGTGTTCGAGCTGTTGAATTATCAGAAAAATTAGCGGCGCAGAGTGAAGATTTCAAATTCAAATATATTGATATTCATGCCGAAGGTATTACTAAAGCGGATTTATCAAAAAGTGTGGGTAAAACAGTAGAAACTGTTCCACAAATTTTTGTAGATGAACAACCTATTGGTGGTTGCACCGAATTCGAAGCGTATGTACGTCAAAACAACTTACTTAATTAAGCTTCGTAAGTATAAAGATAAAAAGGCAACCTATTGGGTTGCCTTTTTATTATCTACTCAAATACTAAAGAGCATATTTCGCCGAAAACATAATCCGATTCAAGTCGCCATCGGAACCGTCTTCACGTTCATTCAAGGCATGCATTAACTCAACTCCAAAAGTCAGTGGCTTTGAAGGTGAGAACAATAAGTTAACGTAACCAGAGTAAGCCTCTTTATTAACGGCACCGCCGGTAAGCGCTACATCATTATCTGCGCTAAAACCTGAGAGCGTCACACTAGATCGCCATTGCTCTGACCACCAATGACGATATGACACGAAACCACCAAACGATTTAATCGTTTGAATTTCACCGTTGGTATCAAGCACACCAGCGTTAGCATAATTTAGCGCCATATAACGACCTAGCCCTTCCCCGTAAGTGGCAGTAAATTTGAGGTCATCTTTACCAACAGGGATAACCCCCGCAAAACTGACACCATAACCCAGCTCTGAAGTATCATACGTTGTGGTACCAACGACTTGCTCTAGATCTAATTGCCTTACAATCGCCGCAACTGAAAATGCAGAACCACTGGCAGCGCTAAAATTATAGCGCCCTACAAAATCAGGAACAACGCCACTGCCACTGGTAATTCGACCACCGCCGCCTAATGGCGTCACAGTTGTTTCAGGGTTTTCAATCGAAAATTGCCAGTTACCACTGGTATAACGTAATAGTGATTGTCTAACAAACGGTGTGCCTTCTGCCGCACCAACAAAATCCAGGTTTTCCGGTAAAGCACCAGGATTTTGGAACGTGGTCCACGTTTGTCCTACTGTCCAATTATCATAACTTACAAATGCATGGCGAATACGTGGAGAGTAACTATTAGACACACGTTCATTACCATCTGTATGTGTCATAAAATCCAGTTCAATAAAACCGGTCAGTTTATGCCCTTCAAGATCAGTAACAGTCTTAAAATTAAAACGCGATTCACGAGCTTGAAAGTCGACTACTTGCTTACCATTCCCCGTCGTGCCATAAATCGTTCCTGGCACATAGAACTGACGAGATAGAGAACCTGAATCTGGCGCCCCATTACCATAATCACTAAACATCACATCGGCTTTGATGTAGCCACCAAAAGTCATATCTGTAGCAGCCTGAGCTCCCCCGCTCATTGCCAATAAAGCACCTGCAACATAAAGACTGAGTTTTTGCTTTTTCATTATTATCTCCCTATTGATATTGTTCTAATCTTGAGCAATATGAGCTAATTAACAATCATATAACATTAGCAATAGGTCTATGAGACAAAAGTAGACAAGCAAAAACTAATAAATAGACTACTTCGAAAACAAGATGTTGTTTAATACAATGTAGATCTTGATGAGTTTGGACACTAAAGATTTATAAGAAATTAAACGCTAAATAAGCTGATAACAAAATACATCGACCAGTTACGACCTGGATTGGTTTTGTATAACATCTTAGGCTCGCTGGAATATAATCATCGAACGCTACTCAAATCTTGTAACGTAATAATAAGATATAACGTTGATAAAAGGGATTCTTAGAGGACATAACTAAAGGAGTAAAATAGTGGGTAATGAAAGGTTCAAACATTGGAAAAATGACTCAAAAGTCAACGGCAGCAGTTGATTTCACACAGAGTAACTGAGCTGACGATCCATCTTGATTTTGCAAAACCTAATTATTATTGAAATTAAAGCAAACTATCGAGATTTAAACATCTGAAAATATACTGAGCTATTTTAGCCAATGATAAGTATTGTATTCTGTGATGATTTAGAAATAATAGTGAGGGAATAACAGAGAAAGTGGTGGGTCGTGAAGGATTCGAACCTTCGACCAATTGGTTAAAAGCCAACTGCTCTACCAACTGAGCTAACGACCCATCTTGGTTTTGGAAGAACTAATATTCTTACTGGAACAAAAGCCAACTGTCTCTATTTCAAGACAAACTGAGCTAACGACCCATCTTGGTTTTGCAAGAACTACTATTCTTGCTGGAACAAAAGCCAATTGTCTCTATTTCAAGACCAACTGAGCTAACGACCCATCTTGGTGTAACCTTTAAATTCTTTAACCACATTTAAAAAGTGGTGGGTCGTGAAGGATTCGAACCTTCGACCAATTGGTTAAAAGCCAACTGCTCTACCAACTGAGCTAACGACCCATCTTGGTTTTGCAAGAACTACTATTCTTACTGGAACAAAAGCCAACTGTCTCTATTTCAAGACCAACTGAGCTAACGACCCATCTTGGTGTAACCTTTAAATTCTTTAACCACGATTTAAAAAGTGGTGGGTCGTGAAGGATTCGAACCTTCGACCAATTGGTTAAAAGCCAACTGCTCTACCAACTGAGCTAACGACCCATCTTGGTTTTGCAAGAATTGATATTCTTACTGGAACAAAAGCCAACTGTCTCTATTTCAAGACCAACTGAGCTAACGACCCATCTTGGTGTAACCTTTAAATTCTTTAACCACGATTTAAAAAGTGGTGGGTCGTGAAGGATTCGA
>NZ_JACJEU010000027.1:0-29531 GCF_014164215.1 Shewanella sp. SG44-2 | reverse complement strand
ACCTTCGACCAATTGGTTAAAAGCCAACTGCTCTACCAACTGAGCTAACGACCCATCTTGGTGTAACCTTTAAATTCTTTAGCCACGATTTAAAAAGTGGTGGGTCGTGAAGGATTCGAACCTTCGACCAATTGGTTAAAAGCCAACTGCTCTACCAACTGAGCTAACGACCCATCTTGGTTTTGCAAGAACTGATATTCTTACTGGAACATACCTAACTGCTATATTTCAAGACTTGTTAAATTAACATCCATTTTGTTGATTGTTAATAATAACTCATATCACAGTAACTGTAGACTAAGTTAGTATCACCTCAACACACCCCAGAAGGCTCTGCCGTTCTGAGGGCGCCTATAATACCTTTTTCAATTTCTCATGCAAGCGCAAATTTATAATTTCTTGTTGTTTGCATGAAAAACAGACTAAGAGGCTGTTTTTTGGCTTAATTAGCCTTTCAATGCTGATAATTGTTGTTGTGCAAGGCGTGCGGAGGCACTATCTGCGTACTCTTTTAGAACTTTGTTATACAAAGCTCTTGCACCGGCAGAATCATTTTCTTTTTCTGCAATCATGCCAAGCTTAACTAAACTATCGCCACGCTTATTTGAATCTGCAAATTTACTGACAACAGTACTAAATGCTTGTTTCGCATCATTGTACTCGCTTTTGTTGTACAACAACTGGCCTAACCAATAGTTTGCATTAGCTGCATAATTAGAGTCTGGGTATGTCGATATAAAACTACGAAAAGCAGGAATGGCTTCATCGTACTTACGTTCTTTAAGGACCAAGTTCACGGCAGCTTCATAGCTTCCTGTTTCACCCAACGTTGAACTAGCTGCTGCGACCGTCGTGGCATCCGCTTGCACAGGTGCTACTGGGGTCGATGACTTAGCAGTAAGATTAGCAATTTCCTCGTACAGCTGTCGTTGACGCTGTAACATTTGATTCATTTGATAATTTTGTTGCTCAGTAATGCCTCTTAATTCTAATACTTCATTTTGCAATGCATCCATACGACGTTGCATGTCGAATTCGCCTTGTTGCTTCGCTTTTATGATGCGTTCTATTCTAGAAATCCTATCATCATTTGAACCGCCAGATGCATCCGAAACAGGTGCTGGTGCAGCAAAAACTGTTGCAGTTGTAAAGAACATCGCCGCAACCAATATGGCTAGTTTCATTTTTATCTCCTAAAAAAGGCCAACCGATAAAGGTTGGCCTTGTACTTCTTACGCTTTAGTAAACTAACACACCACGACGGTTTTTAGCAAAACCAGTATCGTTACGTGAATAGTCTAATGGCTTTTCTTCGCCGTAGCTCACGATACTCATTTGGCTAGGTTGTACACCCATACCTTGTAAATACTTAGCAATCGCTTTAGCGCGACGTTCACCTAGTGCGATGTTGTATTCAGGAGTACCACGCTCATCCGCATGACCTTCAATCAACACTCGAACATTTGGGTTTTCAACTAAATAGTTACCATGAGCTTGAATGATTTCAGCATTTTCACTTTGAACTTCACTGCGATCAAAATCGAAGTAAATGATATTTTGACGACGTAATTCTTGCTCTTTTAAACGCTGCTGTTCTGCAGAGCTTAGTACAGGAGCTACACCACCAGTTTCAATACCACCATTACCGTATTCACTACCAGTACCACTCATAGAACCGTTAGCGTCAGTTTCAGAGTCTGAAGTTGAGCTACAGGCACCCAGTGCCATAAGCGGAACTGCAACCAACATAGCTTTAAACAACTTATTCAGATCCATTTTAAATCCTTATCAATATCTATTTAGAGAAACGGAGACCATGCTGGTGACTTCACCTCGCCCTGGCCGACAGGCAATCTTGCTTTAAATCTGCCGTCCATAGAAACAGCAGCTAACACTTGCTTACCTTGATGGGTTGTACCGTAGATAACCATAGTGCCGTTTGGAGCAACACTTGGTGATTCATCAAGTTGAGTTGATGAAAGCACCTGCATAAAGCGTGTTGCGAGATCCATTCTGGCAATATGGAACTTACCGTTAGTACGGTTTACAAAAATCATACTACGACCGTCTGGGGTAATTGAACCACCTAGGTTCCATTCACCTTCAAAAGTCATACGCGAGACTTTATTTGTATCTAAATTTACGCGATATAACTGTGGCTTACCACCTCGTTCAGAGGTAAATAAAATCGATTTACCGTCTGGGAACCAAGAAGGTTCAGTGTCAATTGCGTAATGTTCTGTAATACGTCGATTTGCTTTAGTGGCAATATCGACGACATAAATTTCTGGTTGGCCGTCTTTTGACAGTGTAACAGCTAATTTTTTACCGTCTGGAGAAAATGCTGGGGCACCGTTTATGCCATCAAAAGTACTCACCAATGTACGTGTTTGGCTGTAAATGTCTTGAACAAAGATTTCAGCTTTTCTATTTTCAAAACTAACATAGGCTAAACGTCGTCCATCAGGAGACCAAGTTGGTGACATCAACGGCTCTGGTGAACGCAGTAACATTTGCTCATTGTAACCATCGTAATCAGCAATCATTAGATGATACGGTGCTTTTTGACCTTGTTTAACTACAACATATGCAATACGGGTTAAAAATGCGCCACGAATACCGGTAAGTTTTTCATACACAATATCGCTGATACGATGACTGTACTGCCTAAATTGGTTTGCACTGATCACGGTTTCACGGCTTTCAAGTAATAACTCATTGTTATTCTGAGGCCCTTTACCTGCTTGAAGTTGTGCTTTGACTAAATCAATCAGCTCAAAACTTACTAAATATTGATCAGCACCATATGGTTTAACCGTACCTACCACAAGTGCTTCAGCTTCTACACTAGCCCAATTCTGAGCAGTAAAACCATTCACAGACGAGATAGTTGATTGTGGCAATGCACGAACATCAAGCGTCTTAAATGTACCACTGCGAGACAAATCAGATGCTACCACATCAGAAATAGATGCAGGTGCGGGACCTTGCCCTTGCCATACAAAAGGTACCACAGCGATAGGTCTTGCTGCATCTACCCCTTCTGTAATCACGATATCTAACGCTGCGCGAGCGGGTGTAGTTAACACTATTAATACCAGTGTTAGCCATTTAGCCAAATTCTTCATGCGACTCCTTTTAACTCCATTCCATCATAAAATACGATTTATATTAATTAAATTCCGGTGAAACGGTTAAATTAATTTCTTTTAGTAGCTGATAAACAGCCGGTTCAGGCGATACTGGTAACCGTCCCGCTTTATTAATCGACGCTTTGGCTGCTCGACAAACTACTTGGTCACCATCTAACGTTTGGCTGGTTGTGACAAAACCATCTGACGCTAGACGAATAAAGACCCTGCAGCTTTTCCCACGCATTGACTCATCAACAACTAAATTTCGTTGAATAGTAGCAATAATCATGGCTTTATACTTATCAACTTCTGACAACACTTGTTTATTACGTGTTTTAGAAAGTGAGTCTTGTTCAGCAGCCATTGCCTCTGCCATTTCACGTTCTTGACGCGCTTTAGTATCAGCTTCAGCTTTACGTTTACGCTCAGCATCTTCTTTACGTTTACGTTCATCATCAGCACGTTGACGTTCTTCTTGAGCTTTTTTCGCAGCAGCCTCTTCTTGCTTACGTTTTTCAGCTGCTTTCTTAGCTGCGTCCTCAGAAGCTTTTTGCTCTTGTTCTTTTTGCTTGCGTACTACTTCAGCTTTATCTGCTCGCTCTTTTTCTAGCACTTGCTTTGCCTGAGCTGCTTTAGCGGCGTCATTAGCCTTTTGAGTTTCCTGCTCTTTTTGTTTACGCTGGATCTCTAAAGTTTTAATTTTTTCTTGTTCACGTTCACGCTCACGGCGAGCTTCTGATGCTTTACGTTCTAGTTCTGCTTGACGGGCTTTTTCTTGCTTGGCCACATCTTGCTTTTGTTTCTTTAATTGCTCAACTCTGTCATTAACTTTCTGTTGATCAATTACAATTGCTTGAACGGCAGGTGCACTTGCTGCTGCCGTTTGCATTTGCTTGGGCTTATCATCAAAACTAATGCCTAAAGCAAGAATGACGATAAATCCAATATGAATACCAGCAGAAATAGAAACTGGTACGGTTAAATCTGAATTTCCAGCCACCTATTTCTCCTTCGGTGAATCGGTCATTAACCCTACAGCAGGCACACCAGCACCTTGCAAACTAATCATTAATTGAATAACGCTTTCATAAGGTATCGTGCGGTCAGCTTTTACTACCACAGGCCTTAACGGTTCAAGCTGGATTAACGCTCCAACTTCAGTCGACACTTGTTCTAAGTCCATAACTTCAGAGTTAGAACTACTGCCGATATTCAAGAAATATTGTCCAGCCGCGTCAATCGATGCAACGATAGGAGGCTTACTATCAGGTGGTAAAGACTCGGCATTACCTTGAGGTAATTCTACTTTGACTCCTTGCGATACAATAGGCGCTGTCACCATAAAAATAATCAACAACACCAACATCACGTCGATGTATGGTACAACGTTGATTTCTGCAACTGGACGACGACGTTTACGCTGATACATTAAACAGCTTCCTTCTCGCTATACGCTTGACGTTGCAATATGTTGGAGAATTCTTCCATAAAGTTAGCATAAGTCATTTCAATTTTATCAACTTGCGTTGTAAAACGGTTATAACCAATAACGGCAGGTATAGCAGCAAACAAGCCCATTGCGGTTGCAATCAATGCTTCTGCAATACCTGGGGCAACCATGGCAAGAGTGGCATTTTCAACGGCGCCCAGTGCAATAAAGGAATTCATAATTCCCCATACCGTCCCAAACAAACCAATGTATGGGCTGGTAGAACCAATCGTTGCCAATAGCGGCAAATGGTTTTCAAGCTTTTCCATTTCTCGCGACAAACTCACTCGCATTGCTCGAGAAGTTCCATCCATAACCGCTTCAGGTGCTTTACTGTTTACTTTGCTCAAACGAGTATATTCTTTAAAACCTGCCACAAACATCGATTCTAAACCAGAGATAGCACTACCACGTGCTATTAATTCTTTGTAAAGACGGTTTAAATCAACACCTGACCAAAACGTTTCTTCAAAACGTAATGACTTAACTCTTGCAGAGCCTAATAATTTGTTGCGTTGAATGATCACTGCCCATGAGGCAATCGATAATGCCAACAAGGTCAGCATAACTAACTTTACCAACACACTGGCTTCTAAAAACAAACCAATAAATGAAATTTCAGCGTGCACTGTCAAACTCCTGAACAATATTTAGGGGAATAGCGCGGGGACGCATACGTGATAAAGATATACACGCGACAACAACTGTCGCTTCACAATAGCAATCACCTTGATGATCAACTAGCCGCTGGTGAAACACCAACGACACTTTTTTTAATTCTATAACTTTTGATTCAACCACAAAATCCTGTTCAAATTTTGCAGCTTTACGAAAATCTAATTCTGCATGTTTGACGACAAAAGCAATGTCTTCTGACAACAGTTCAGCTTGGCGAACACCCATTGATTTTAACCATTGCGTTCGGGCTCGTTCAAAAAATTTTAAGTAATTAGAATGGTACACAACACCACCGGCATCGGTATCTTCGTAATAGACTGAAATAGGCCAAACAAACATAATCTGAACATCAATTTTTAGGTTGTAAAAGTTGGCTTACTATACCGAGTACCAACACGCTTGTGAATATTGTACCGAGGGAAAAGTAGACTTTATTTTGCTCAAAATGCGCTAAAACACACGAAAAACCTCAGGAACTGTAAGAGATGAAGCTTTATTAATGTATTTATCAAAAAAATTAACAATTTGTTAAACAAAACATGCAATATAGGCATAGTCATTTATTGGCTGAAAAAGCCTATGTTTAGCCGCTTAAAAAGCTACATACCGCAAAAAAGACAACAACAAGATGGCAGCATCATCGCACACTCTGAAAAATGTAAACGTGAATAAAAGTTAAGCCAACAACATTCTGCGTTTTGTTTCCAGTCAATACACTATCAACGGCTCTACCAATAACGTTGCCTTATTTGTCTTGCTGACTATGTTGGGATTAACTAAACCTCATGAAGAGACAACCTTAACATTCCAACTTAATATGAGTAATTCCTACATGTCTAACATTGTTTAGGATTATATTTTGCATATTTAAATCAAGAAGCATGCTTTGTCACATGATGAGATATAGACTATTTGTTAAATATTTTTACCGCCGCATTAACTAATCCGAATAGTTATGCAATAAATATAGGTAATAACTTAATAAAGCGCTATATAAGCCGATTAGAGTATAAACAACATCTAACAACCATATTTAATCATTAGTTTTACTAATGGTAACTCGTAATTTTTCTTGTTTGTCAGATTAGTGTATACATTCTATTATTGCCTTGTTTTCAGGACACATCTGATTCAGATGTTGAAAACCAAGAACTCCAAACTGATGTAACCCAATACCTCAGTTATCCCTAGTTCTTATGCTTGACTTCCTTCCTTAGATTTGTTGATTGCAAATTATTTAGCCCACTTGGATTAAGTGGGTTTTTTTTGCCTTTTTTTTAGCATATTCATAAACCAAAATTAAAATACTAGCGAACAAATCTACAAATCAAAATATGCCACTATTGTAAATTTGAGCTATACGAATAAGAAATAGCGTAACCCTTTAAAGTGAAATGATGTCCACGCTATTGAGTTGGCTTTTAAGTGAACCGCCATCCGTTTACAAATGAGTATTATCGATTTGGCTTTTGGTATTAAAAAATATTGAATAGCAGCCAAATGAAATGGGCAGAGATAGATGAGGATAATCTAGCGATTGAGCCATTGTACTGCTTACCAGGTGGATGACAGGCTCAAACAAATTATCATATCAATAAACGAGGCGACTGCGCATGGCGCGCAATAAGCGATACATTATAGAATTATATAGGTTTGGTTATTTTAATCACGACCCTACGATTCATCTTACGTTCTTCTGCAAGATCATTACCTGTTACATGGCGTTTCTCACCATGACCCGATGTATGAATCCGATCTTTAGGGATACCACTAGCAATAAGAATATCTTTCACTGAATCAGCACGCTTATCTGACACCTTTTGGTTAACCGAACGTCCACCGTAACTGTCGGTGTAAGCATCAATGAGCACGAGCTCTACTTCAGGGTCAAAAGACAAATAACGCTGTATTTTCTGTAATTGCTGGCTAGAAAAACGAGTAAGCTCTACCCCGCCTTCTTGGTAATTTAACACCGTAAAAGCAATATCATCAAAACTGTATGGCAATAAATTAGCTAAGCAAGCACGAAATTCACGGTATTTACCGCCAAAATTAGCCGATGACAAACCGACGGCAATCTTGGCATTGTGATTATACCAATCAGCATAATAAAACGTGGGTTCCATTCCTTGGCTCAATTCATTCAGCATAGACCAGGCAGCTTTTTTAGGCACTTCACCATTAAACTGCTTATTGTAAGTCAGTTGAGTGATTTCTTTAGAATTGTGTCCTGGGCGCCAACTAGGGGCTCGACTAATTAATGTCGCTTTAGTCACTGCATCAGGTTTTAGCCACATGTCTAACGTGAAATGTAAATTTAACGCTTTACCAGCGTTACTGGTAAACACAGCTCGCCCATAGTCAGGAATATCATGTTCAAGACGGCATTCTATTGGATTGTTCTCACCAATACGCCATGCAGAGTTTTCTAATGACGCAACGTAGTGCCTCAAGTCGGCATTAGCCGTTGAGCAAAGACACAAACTTGTGAGGACCATCAGTTTTCGCCACATAAAACCACCCTTTATACCCGATTACATTTGTTCTATCGGCCACAAAGTCAGTTCCTTTAGTAAACAATCATGTTTAATCGATGATAAAAACCACAATCAAACATGACACTGCGCTTGAGTTTGCGCATAATACTCGGCTTATATCATTTGCACCGATGAATGATAGCTATTGAGGATAAAAACTGTAATGACTGATATTTGCGACGCTAATAAGTTTAAACACCGATTTCGTGGTTATTTCCCTGTTGTTATCGATGTCGAAACTGCGGGTTTTAATGCCAATACCGATGCGTTGCTTGAAATTGCTGTCAGCTTATTAAAAATGAATAGTGATGGAGTCATTGTACTTGATAGAACCCTTCACTTTAATATTGAGCCTTTTGAAGGCGCAAACTTAGAACCTGCAGCATTAGCTTTTAACGGTATAGACCCCACCAATCCACTTCGTGGTGCAGTAGACGAAAAAGTCGCTTTTTTAGAGATTTTTAAAGAAGTTAAAAAAGCCCAAAAAGCAGCAGATTGTCATCGCAGTATCATTGTCGCGCACAATGCCGCTTTTGATTTAGGGTTTGTTAATAAGGCTATTGAACGAAATGGTTTAAAACGATCTCCTTTTCATCCTTTTGCTAGCTTTGATACCGCGACACTCGCAGGCCTTGCTATTGGACACACTGTATTAGCTAAAGCCTGTAAAATGGCAGGGATCGATTTCGACAATAAAGAAGCCCATTCAGCATTATATGATACCGAACGTACCGCTGAATTATTTTGCCTCATCGTTAACAGATGGAAAGCGTTGGGCGGATGGCCATTAGCGGCTGTGGAAGATGATAGCGACTCTACAAGCGAATAATGAATACTTAGCCCTTCGTTATCTCTTGCAGGCCATCAACACTTGGCCAGTTCGATAAGAAAGCATTAATGTCACCCAATAAAAAAGCTGCCGAAGCAGCTTTTTTATTGTCTCTAATTGCTAAATTATAGCTTGTCAGAGTTATCTTTTAGATATGCAGCAACACCTTCAGTGCTTGCAGTCATACCTTTTTCGCCTTTTGACCAGCCCGCTGGACAAACTTCACCGTGCTCTTCATGGAACTGAAGTGCGTCAATCATACGGATCATTTCATCAACGTTACGGCCTAGTGGTAAATCGTTAACCACTTGGTGACGAACTTGACCTTCTTTGTCTACTAAGAAAGAACCACGGAAAGCTACACCAGCTTCTGGATGCTCTACGTCATATGCTTTACAAATTTCGTGTTTAACATCAGCTACTAGAGTGTACTTAACTTGGCCAATACCACCCTTGTCGACTGGAGTGTTACGCCATGCGTTATGAGTAAACTGTGAATCAATAGAAACACCAATCACTTCAACACCACGTTTAGTGAACTCTTCCATACGGTGATCAAAAGCAATTAGCTCTGATGGACATACAAAAGTAAAATCGAGTGGGTAGAAGAAAATAACTGCAGGCTTACCTTTAATTGCGGTAGCAAGGTTAAATGTGTCAACAATTTCACCAGAACCAAGAACGGCTGCGGCTGTAAAATCTGGGGCTGGACGGCCTACTAATACGCTCATTATCTATCTCCATTTAATGGCTTAAACACTCAACAACAGTACATGTGTATCGCAAAATGGTGACCCACCAAGCAATTACCCATACTGTTGAGACTTAAATCAGTTGTATACCATACATCTAATTTAACGGACTTATAAGTTATTTCAGATGAATGTTGGTTTACTTGCTGAAAAATAAAACATCATGACTCATTAAATAATAAGTTTCAAATATGACAAAATGATTTGATGACATGATTTCATTCCTTGTTTTCTACAACCACATATTGAATGACAAGTCATCCTGAGTTAACTATCAGCAAAAATACCTAAAAAATCGATATCAGCTGGACAAATAGACTCTAGACAGTCAAGAATAGCGGCCTCACTTACTTTTAAGAAAAATGATTATGAATGCGGTTGTAATCGCGGTTTGCTTAATGTTGTTTTTAAGCTTTATTCGAATTAACGTTGTGGTCTCGTTAACCATTAGTGCAGTTGTGGCCGGTTTAGTCGGTGGATTAGATATTCATCAAACAATCGCAGCCTTTAATGATGGCCTAGGCGGCGGCGCTCAAATAGCCCTAAGCTATGCATTACTTGGTGCATTTGCAGCAGCATTGTCACATTCAGGTTTAACGACATTAATTTCTCATTCAATTATCAAAAAACTCGGTAAAGAGCCCAATAGTGGCAATACTCAAGTTGTACGTTGGTTACTATTAGTCACAATATTATTGATGGCTGTTTCATCACAAAACATTTTGCCTATTCACATCGCCTTTATTCCTATCCTTATTCCACCTTTATTGCATGTTATTTCAAAGCTAGGTATCGACCGCCGCCTTATAGCCTGTATCCTCACGTTTGGCTTGGTCACCACGTACATGATTTTACCCATCGGTTTTGGCGGTATTTTCCTCAATGACATTCTGTTGGCAAATTTAAACACTAATGGGCTAAATGCTATCGGTGAACAAATTCCTAAAGCAATGCTATTACCTGCTATGGGCATGGTTGTCGGCCTACTCACCGCAATATTTATTAGTTACCGCAAGCCTAGAGAATACATGATTGAACAACCCGTGGTAAGTGACACTATTGCAACCACCATCAGTCGAAAAAGCCTTGTGATATCACTATCTGCAATTGTGGTTACTTTAATCGTTCAATTACAAACTGATTCGATGATATTTGGTGCGTTAAGTGGTTTCATTATCTTTCGTTTCTCAGGGATCATTAAACACGAAGTGAGCAAAGACCTGTTTAACCAAGGTGTGCACATGATGGCCAATATCGGCTTTATTATGATTGCCGCTGCGGGCTTTGCTGCTGTGGTAAAATCTACCGGGGAAGTTGGCACACTAGTGACCTCCCTAGGTGACATCATAGGTGACAACAAGGCTCTAGCCGCATTACTGATGCTAATTGTCGGCTTATTGATCACCATGGGAATTGGCTCTTCGTTCTCAACTATTCCCATTATTGCCACCATTTACGTGCCTTTAGCACTCAGTTTTGGTTTTTCTGTTGCGGCAACGATTGCGCTGGTCGGTACTGCTGCAGCGCTTGGTGATGCGGGTTCACCGGCATCGGATTCGACCCTAGGTCCAACAGCAGGTCTTAATGCCGATGGACAACATGATCATATTCGCGACAGCGTGATCCCAACGTTTATTCACTACAACATCCCACTGCTTATTTTTGGTTGGATAGCTGCAATGGTGCTTTAACATTTAAATGATAACGACGGCTTATCAAGCTAGAAATAAAAACGGGAGCCTTACTAAAGGCTCCCGTTTTTATTGTCTCGTACATGATGTAAATCACGCAGAGCAATGGCATCAACAATTCAGTATAACGAATTATTTGGTACCGAATATCTTATCACCCGCATCACCTAAACCTGGCAAAATATAGCCTTGCTCGTTTAGGCAATCATCGATCGAAGCGGTATACAACTCAATATCAGGATGAGCTAATTCAAGTGCTTTAATGCCTTCTGGCGCGGCAACCAAAACTAACGCTTTAATTGAAGTACAACCGCGTTTTTTCAGCAGGTCGATAGTCGCAATCATTGAACCGCCAGTGGCTAACATCGGGTCAACCACTAAAGCGATACGCTCATCTACATTACTGACTATTTTTTCAAAGTAAGGTACTGGTTGTAATGTTTCTTCATCACGATAAATACCCACTACAGAAATACGCGCACTGGGTAAATGCTCAAGAACGCCATCCATCATGCCTAAACCGGCACGTAAAATAGGCACTACAGTTACTTTCTTACCTTTAAGCTGCTCAATAGTAACAGGGCCATTCCAACCTTCAATTGTCACCGTTTCAGTTTCAAAATCAGCGGTAGCTTCGTAGGTTAATAAACTGCCAACTTCAGTGGCGAGTTCACGAAATCGTTTGGTGCTGATATCCGCTTCACGCATTAAACCAACTTTATGACGAACCAGAGGATGCTTTACTTCAACGACTTTCATTTCTTTCTCCTAGATTTCTGACTATTTCAGGCAAATTTGATAAATGTTAGTCGATTTATCCTCTCTATAAAACATAAAGTTTCAAAATTGCAGTAAATCGTGACCTAAACCAATAAAAAATAGGCAATTCATCGTTTTCTTTATAGGATAAAGTAAAAACATGGCTTCCGACTAGCAGCACAAACTGGTAGAATATTGCCGCATAAAATTCCATAAAACGATGTACCCTAGAGGATCCTCCGTGACCACTCCTACCCCCCTAAGTTACAAAGACGCCGGCGTTGATATCGATGCAGGAAATGCGTTAGTAAACAACATTAAATCTGCGGTAAAACGCACTCGCCGTCCAGAAGTTATGGGCAATTTAGGTGGTTTTGGCGCATTATGCGAATTACCAACTAAATACAAACATCCTGTACTGGTTTCTGGCACAGATGGCGTTGGCACAAAATTAAGATTAGCCATTGATTACAAAAAGCATGACACCGTCGGTGTTGATTTAGTTGCTATGTGTGTCAACGACCTGATTGTTTCTGGCGCAGAACCGCTTTTCTTCCTTGATTACTACGCGACAGGTAAGCTTGATGTTGAAACAGCGACTTCAGTTGTTAGCGGCATTGCAGAAGGTTGTTTCCAATCTGGTTGCGCATTAATCGGTGGTGAAACGGCTGAAATGCCAGGCATGTACGAAGGTGAAGATTACGACCTTGCCGGATTCTGTGTTGGTGTTGTTGAAAAAGCAGACATCATTGATGGCACTAAAGTTAAAGCGGGTGACTCACTCATAGCGCTTGCTTCAAGTGGTCCTCATTCAAATGGTTACTCGTTAATCCGAAAAGTATTAGAAGTCAGCAAAGCAGACCCTCAGCAAGATCTTGCTGGAAAACCTTTAATTGACCATTTATTAGAGCCAACAAGAATTTATGTTAAGCCTTTATTGAAACTGATTGAACAATCAGACATTCACGCTATGGCGCACATTACCGGTGGTGGATTCTGGGAAAATATCCCACGAGTACTGCCTGATGATTGCAAAGCTGTAGTCAAGGGTGACTCTTGGAAATGGCCAGTAGTGTTTGATTGGCTAATGATAAACGGTAATATTGCACAGCATGAAATGTTCCTAACATTTAACTGTGGTGTAGGTATGGTTATTGCGCTGCCAACAGAGAAAGTTGATGCTGCGTTAGCATTATTAACAGCTGAAGGCGAAAATGCTTGGTTGATAGGTGAAATTGCTACTCGTCAAGGTGACGAAGAGCAAGTGGAGATAATCTAATGAGTCAAAGCTGTCGAGTTGTGGTACTGATTTCCGGTAATGGCAGTAATCTTCAAGCTATTATTGATGGCTGTGACGATAACTTAAAAGCTGCCGTTGTTGGTGTGATTAGTAACAAACCGGATGCTTATGGGTTAATTCGCGCTCATCAAAGCGAGATTGATACCAGTTGTGTTATTCCTTATGCCAATGAAGTACGCAGTGATTATGATGCGCGTTTATTGAAATCAATTGAAAAATACCAACCGGATCTCATTATTCTTGCGGGTTTTATGCGAATTTTGACAGATGATTTTGTCAGTCATTTTCTAGGGAAAATGATTAACATTCATCCATCATTATTGCCTAAGTATACAGGGCTTCACACGCATCAACGGGCTATTGATGCTGGAGACAAAAAGCATGGCGCTAGTGTGCACTTTGTTATCCCTGAGCTCGATGCTGGACCAGTTATATTACAAGCTAAAGTCCCTATTTACCCAGAAGATGATGCTGAAGCATTAGCAGAGCGTGTTCATGAACAAGAACATGCCATTTATCCTCTGGTGGTAAAATGGTTCAGCTTAGGTCGTTTAGCGATGACCGATGGTAAAGCTTATTTAGATGGCGAGCTAATTGGGCCATCTGGTTACGCACCAGATTAACACCAATTACTAAGCCTTTAAATTAAACAAAAAACCTCGCAGATTCGCGAGGTTTTTTATGTAATAAGCATTATCGATATAGGGTACTAACGTACTGGTAATGTCATGTCGGCAAACATTTCATCAATCAATTGCTGATCTCGAAGCGCGACAGCTTTTTCTACTACATCGCGAGTTAAGTGCGGTGCAAAATGTCGCATAAAGTCATACATGTAACTGCGTAAAAAGCTACCACGTCTAAAGCCGATTTTGGTTGTACTATGAGCAAACAGATGGCTTGCATCAATCGCCACTAAATCTTTATCAACAGCCGGATCGATTGCCATAGAAGCAATAACCCCTACCCCTAATCCTAAACGTACATAGGTTTTAAGTACATCAGCACTGGTTGCACTAAACACCACTCGAGGATCAAGATCTGCACGCTTAAATGACTTTTCAATTTCAGAGGCTTTATCAAAACCAAACACATAAGTTACTAGCGGAAACTTAGCCAAATCTTCAATGCTAATTTTTGTCGATTGAGTCGCGAGTGGATGGTCACGGGTCACAACAATTGAGCGATTCCAATGATAACAAGGCAACATAATTAAATCGGTATACAAGTGCATAGCTTCGGTTGCAATGGCAAAATCAGCATCACCTCTAGCGGCTTGTTCACTAATTTGTGACGGCGTGCCTTGGTGCATATGCAGATTGACTTTGGGATATCGCTTAATGAACTCTTTAATAATTTGTGGCAAAGCATATCGAGCCTGAGTGTCAGTGGTGGTAATATTTAAATCCCCCTGATTAGGCTGAGTATATTCTTCAGACACCTTTTTAATGCTATCGACCTTTCCAAGTATATCATTTGCAATATCAATAACTTGCTGCCCAGCAGGAGTTACGTGAGTCAAGTGTTTACCACTTCGACCAAATATTTGAATACCTAATTCATCTTCTAGCATTCTAACTTGCTTACTAATGCCGGGTTGTGAGGTATAGAGGTTCTCAGCCGTTGATGACACATTTAGGTTGTGTTTTACAACCTCTGCAATATATCTAAGTTGTTGCAGCTTCATGGTTTTATCCTTGATTTAACCAACACTCATCAGCAAAATATGCAAACAAGAACAAATCGGTCGTTGTCTTACATGAGAAGAACAAACGTTCAACTATAATAAAACGTTATATGACAATTGAAATGTAATATAAATAGTAATAACGAGCAAGCAAAAATCGCTCGTTACTTAATTGACTTAGCTTTTGATAAACATCATGGCTCAAATGTTTAATGATTTATCAACAAAACGACTTATTATTCAACGACAGCCGCGATAACATACGCTAAGATATAGAATCATTTTGATGAAGTTTTATTGCAACGATTTATTCCAGCATCAAAATAACTTTTAGCCATTGTCGTTTGGCTATATTTACCATGAGATATGAAAGATAAAATGGAACCTTTATGTCCTTAATTTTGGTATTAATTCTTATTGGTGCATTATTATTGCTGATTATCGGCTTTAGTATTGTCCAACAACAAAAAGAGCGAGCAGAAGCTGAACGTCGAGTAGAAGCATCTCGCCAGCGCGCCATCATAGATGAAACTGATGCCGTATTATCCAACACTGGCATGACCCCATCTTCTAGCCACATTATGTTAGTACTATATCGACGCATTCAAGATGCTTTAGAACAATCTGTTGTCCATGCATCAGGCCAATTAAAATCGGATTATGAGCGTCGCCTAGGTGACATTAAAATGCAAATAGCCACAGTGTCTAATTCACCAAGCCAAGTCCCTGCGATTGAGAACTTTCGTTTACCTGATAATGATAGGCAAGTTTTAGAATTAGTAAAAACACTTAAGAAGCTCAAAGCCATTTTACGTGCTGAACATAACAAGGGAAAAGTGGATCCGTCTATTTTTGCACAAGAAGAAATGCGTATCGACAATCTGCAATTAAGAATTAATGTTGATTCTATGATTAGCCGAGCTCGTGCAGCTTGCTTTATGAAGCAGTACGGTTCTAGTAAACAAATGGTCACAAAAGCATTAAACACGCTCCACACGATTAAAGCGCAGACGCCCAATGATCCTTTTATTGCTCGTAAAGTCGATGAAGCTAAGCAGTTACTCGATGAAATCATGGGTGCTCAAAAACACAGTGAACCGAGTGCACCAAAACCGAAAAAAGAAGGTGATGATCTTGATATGTTGTTTCAGCCAAAAAAGAAATGGTAAGTATCTTTATCTTCACTAACTAAAAAAATCCATTTAATATAAAATCTGCGTTATTTTTTAACCACACACAAAAAGTGTAAAAATACAGTGGGTTAGTATAATTACTCTCGTTCGTCAACACAGTTGTCCACAGAATCTGTGGATAACATTTTTAGCCAATTCTTATCACTATGTATAGTAGCTATAATGAATCGGTATGAGCACACGCTATATCGGTCTCTATATAACTATCGTGTGTCGGTATCGTTAACTTATGACATGTCATTTTGATCGCGTCAAGCCATTACGATCAAAAGCACCCTGTTTTGTCGTTAATCGAACAAATAATAGCTTATCAGCAAACTCAATTGAACCATTGATACTTTCAATATATTACAAAATATGAGCATTTAAGGCTCTACGTTACAATTTTTGATAATGATATTATTTAAATCGAGCCTATCCTTGTAAGCTATAGCATAAATCGAGATACTAGATAAAAATAATAATATCAGCTGTAAAAAGAGCCTTATGTTAAAAATGAATTCCATTAAAGTATTGCCTGTACTTCTACTGTTCATTCTCACCGCTTGCGGACAATCAGATGAGTTTGGTCAACCTCAACTCACACCAGAACAAGTTTCTTTGGGGTTCTTCGAAGCTATTTATGTCGATCGTGATGTCGAGAAAGCTAAAAAGTTTGTCGCACCTGACATCCAAGAGATTATGGATCATTATCATATTGCATCAGCGGTACAACGACATGTATTAGGCTTATCCATGAAACAGGTGACGATGTCTATTGATGAAATTGATATCGACTTCTTCCGAAAATTTACCGACGACGTTACTGTCATCGTTAAAATGCAAGGATTAAAAGGTGGAAGAAATTGGATTGATGATCGAACCATTCGTCTGCATAAACAAGGCAATACCTGGGTGATTGTTGAAATATTACCCGAAAAAGGTCGTATTGAAGGTTAGTATTGAGTCAAAGCATATTACCAAACTTAGCTAGTTTTAGTTTAGTCATGATGGAAGATCAAAACAATTATCACTGATTACAGATATACACCGCTATGCGATATGTTTAAGTATTATTGAAAAAACCGATTATTAGCAATAACCAATAAAAATAGCAGCCTAGGCTGCTATTTTTATTTTTTTGTCGGAGTATTTAATGCAACAACTAAGTTGTCAAAGCATTAATCAGCTCGTTCAATCGTCTTATTCTTCGTCAGAAGGTAAAGACTCTAACACGTCATCTTTCACTTGATAGTAAGCGTTTTCGTATTCATGAACTTCCATAATAACTCCAATCTTTTAGGTCGTTTTGTAGGTGTAGGCCTGTCTTTTTATAAACAACAACACGATATTGAATCCTTAATACTGACGACATCGTGTTAATGCTGGGGGGATGACATTTGCCTTACAGAGAGAAGAGTATCAATCACTTTCTTCTTGGCGCTAAGTATATCAATAGTCAGATTACTTTCAAACCACAATTACGAAAAACTTTCAGTTCTGTTTTGCGGATGGTCTAAATGTGTCTTTAAATTGAGATTTTGCACTAAAAAACAGAAAGTCTTTCAGAAATTACAACATGCTCGACGTGACAACGTACTAACGTATTGCGACACAAGTCGACGGATCCATTGCTGCTGTTAAGGCTAAATGCCGATGACAATGCCTCGATTACAGCAACTCAAACTCTATAGTTCTGATTATTTATTGAAAGAATAATGCCCTTAAAAGACGAAGCACAACATAATGAAGCACCTGAGAGCTTCACTCAAAAATAACGCCCTGCACCCATCCTGCACTATCAAAGCATTTAACACATACAGCTAAGCTTTTGGCTTAGAATTAATAGTTAAAGCTGATGAGTTCTTAGGAAATGACAGGTCTTACAGACATCAGTAGAAAATGAATCAATTTAGGATAATAAAAAACCGACATCACCTAAGTGATATCGGTTGTATTAACATCGTCATGCGATAGAGCAACGTGCCAAGGTTACACTTGACTGATAGAACTCAATACTCGCTTTTCTGAAATAGGATAAGCGGTACCTAATACCTGAGCAAAACAAGATACTCGGTACTCTTCTATCATCCAGCGAGCTTCAATGAGTGCTTCTGGGACCGGTTGTGAACGTGGCACTTTCGCTAACTGAGCCGTTAACGCCTCTTGTACTTTTGCAATACTATGCATGTGTAATCGATCGCGTGTAGGGTCAACAGGTAGCTTATCGAGTCTATTTTCAATGGCTTTTAAATAACGAACAACATCCGTTAACCGTTGCCAGCCACAGTCTTCGACAAATCCTTTATAAACAAGACTATCAAGCTGAGTTTGAATATCACTCATTGCAAATGCAATATCTAAACTAATTTTGCCTTTAAGACGTTTTTTAATACGTTGATAAATTGTCAAAATTTGTTCTACATTTAGCGCAATATTCTCTGCTGTTGGGTTGAGCTCTTGGCGAACCCACTCTTTTGCTTGTTCGAACTGCTGCTCGTTACGAATATCTAGTTGCTTTTGATCTAACAACTGCTGTACCGCTGCATTAATTATATCTTCGATTAATACCTGCACTTGTCCGAATGGATTAAAGTACATCGCTAGCTTTGCTTTATTAGGCAAAGCTTGTTGTAAATGTTTCACTGGCGAAGGTATGTTAATCAACAGTAATCGGCGCAACCCTACTCGATGATGACGTTTTGCTTCATGTTCATCATCAAATAACTTAATCGCCACATCGGTTTTATTATCAATTAATGCCGGATACGCTTTAACTTCGTAATTACCTTTGCGCTGCTGATATTGAGCGGGTAAATCGCCAAATGACCATGTGGTTATTGCCTCTTGCTCAATGCCTTTGTCTGCCACTTTACGTATTGCTTTAGCAACAACACCTTGCAGTTGACCTTTTAACAGCTCTAGATCACGACCTTGGGCGACTAAACGACCATGGTCATCCTCAATCTTAAAGTTCATCTTAAGATGTTCTGTCAGTTGAGTTACATCAAAGTCGTCAGCAGAAATGCGTACACCGCTCATGCGCAGTAACTGTTTACACATGGTATCAAGCATCGATAACTCAAACGGTTTCATCGCTTGATAACATGCCCGAGCATAATCTGGTGCGGGAACGAAATTACGACGTAGATTTTTAGGCAAGGATTTAATCAGTGCAATCAGTTTTTCTTGTCGCAACCCAGGCACGAGCCAATCAAAGTCACTGTCATCAATTTGATTAATCAGTGCAACAGGAATATGCACAGATACGCCGTCATCAACACTACCCGGTTCAAAATGATAACTGACAGTTAAGCCGAGATTACCTTTATGCCATATTTCTGGAAAATCGAGCGCTGATATATGATCGGCACTACGCTGCATTAATAATGCTTGGCTGTAATCGAGTAAGTCAGGCGTTTGTTGACGCGCTTTTTTCCACCAGGCAAAAAATAGTGGTCCATTATAAATGCCAGCTGGTATTAGCGGTTCGTAAAAATCCACCAACACTTGCTCATCGACCAAAATATCTCGCCGGCGAGATTTATGTTCTAGCGACTCTATGTCATTAAGCAATTTTTGGTTATTAACAAAAAACGTTTCTTTCGTCTGTAACTGCCCTTCGGCTAAAGCACTACGCACAAAAATATCTCGAGCTTCTATAGGGTCAATCGGCCCATATTGTACTCGACGGCGATTGACTATGGTCAAGCCATAAAGAACTTGGTTCTCAAGTGCTATAACGCTTGCCGCTTTGGCTTCAAAATGCGGTTCTAGATAATTCTTTTTCACTAAATGTGAGGCGAGTGACTCTAACCATTCAGGGTCTATTTTGGCGCAACAACGCGCAAACAAACGTGAGGTTTCAGTCAGCTCAGCAGCCATTATCCACTTAGGCCCCTTTTTCGCTAAAGGCGATCCCGGAAATACAAAGAATTTACGGTTACGCGCCCCTAGATACTCGTTGTTCTCGCCTTTAAAACCAACATGACTTAACAAGCCTGATAATAATGCTCTATGTAACTGTTCGTAACTGGCTGCACTGTCATTAATACGCCATTTCAATTCATGGACGGCTTGTTTCACTTGAGTGTATAAATCTTGCCATTCACGTACGCGTAAATACGCGAGATATTCGTCACGACATTGTTTTCTAAACTGACTGGCTGATAGCTCATGCTTTTGATCTTTTACGTGATCCCATAACTTTACCCAGCTGGCAAAGTCTGAATCTTTATCAGCATAACGGCGATGACACTCGTCTGCTGCTTGTTTCTTTTCTGCGGGACGTTCACGCGGATCTTGAATCGACAAACCTGCAGTAATCACTAATGCTTCGTGTAAACAACCCAATTTGTTCGCTTCAATAACCATTCGGGCTAAACGCGGATCGAGTGGAATTTTCGCTAAATCTTTGCCTAATGGCGTTAACACTAGGTCATTACCAGACTTTTTAACTGCTTGTAATTCTTCAAGCAATAAAAAACCGTCTCGAATGTGTTTTTGATCCGGTGGTTGAATAAATGGAAATCCGCCAATGTCACCTAATCCAATCGCCAACATGTGCAAAATCACTGAAGCAAGATTGGTTCGTAATATTTCAGGATCGGTAAATTCAGGGCGCTGAATAAAATCCATTTCATCGTAAAGTCGAATACAAATACCCGGTCCTACACGACCACAACGTCCTTGACGTTGATTTGCACTGGCTTGCGATATGGGCTCTATCGGTAAACGCTGTACTTTCGTACGGTAACTATAACGGCTTATACGAGCAGTACCAGGGTCGATAACATAACGGATCCCAGGTACGGTTAATGACGTTTCGGCAACGTTGGTGGCTAATACGATACGGCGGCCAGTGTGGCTTTTAAAGACTTTAGATTGTTCACCATAAGAAAGACGCGCGTATAGTGGTAAAACTTCAGTATCGCGATATTGCTGTTTATTGAGTAAATCTGCGGTATCGCGAATTTCGCGCTCACCATTCATAAATATCAATATGTCGCCAGGGCCAGCGGCCATTAACTCTTCTACGGCAGCAAAAATACCATCGCTGACATCTAAATCAGCATCAGTGTCGCGCACTAAAGGACGATAACGCGTTTCAACTTCAAAAGTACGCCCAGACACTTCAATAACAGGTGCGTTATTAAAGTGCTTTGAAAAGCGATCTACATCAATGGTAGCTGAAGTAATAATAACTTTTAAATCAGGACGCTTCTTTAATACCTGCTTCAGATATCCTAATATAAAATCAATGTTTAAGCTGCGCTCATGCGCTTCATCAATAATAATCGCATCATACTGGTTGAGAAATCGATCCGAGGTGAGTTCGGCGAGCAAAATACCGTCGGTCATCAGTTTAATGTAACTGTTGTCGCTCATGGCATCAGCAAAACGAACTTTAAAACCAACAACTTCGCCTAATGGGCTGTTAAGTTCATCAGCAATACGGTTCGCAACACTTCGAGCAGCAAGACGACGAGGCTGAGTATGGCCAATTAAGCCTCTCGTTCCTAATCCCAATTCAAGACAGATTTTAGGTAACTGAGTGGTTTTACCAGACCCTGTCTCCCCCGCCACTATCACCACTTGATTATTGGCAATAGCAGAGGCTATATCGTCACGTTTTTGCGACACAGGCAGTTCATCTGGATAACTGATAATAGGTCTAGACTGCAAGCGCTGTTGCGCTTTTTGATAGGCTTGTTGCGCAGCTTCAGTTAACTGAGCTAACGTTTGGGATTTTTTTTCAGACTCGGCTTCTTTATTGACACGATACAAACGACGACGAATTTTAGCAGCATCGGTTTGATAACAAAGATTGAGATACGCCTTAGATAGCGGGTGAAGGTCCGAATTCAAATCTGATTCCCTTGCTTACATCAAAAAAAGCGATCCTAGCAAGGAAAACAGCAGAATGGTATTGATTTTAACGATTGTTAAGCTGGAGATAAGTAACACTGTTGCATATAAATATTCATCGCCTTAAGCACATTGGTCCGATTAATCGTCCCAATGACTTTTCCATCATTTAATACTGGATAAATTTTCGGCTTCGCACCCAACATTTGTTCAGCGAGTTCTAAAATACTGTCATCCGGCGCGACCGTCAACACGGGGCTTTTCATGCAATCTGCCACTGTACTGGTCATATCACAGTGGTAGCTACTTTTTAACATCACTGACAAGCAATCTTGTTGGGATAAGAAACCCACTAACTTTCCAACACTATCCACCACTGGCGCGCCGCTCTTATTACTTTCGAGTAATTTTTCAACCGCTATTGCCAGTGACATATCTGCGGTTAACAGTATCGGACGTCTATCCATGTGATCTTTAATTTTTATTGAATCCATATAGCCCCCTAAATGCACGCTAATTGACTACGTGCTTAATAAATCTCGTTAATCAATTCTTAATGAATCAACATTCGAGTACTGACTTAATTTAAGTTTAGTCAATAATGGCTCAGTGGATAGAAAATAAAACCGATTGTATTAATCGGTACTTATTATCACAGCTAGAACTTACTTATCACGCCAGATCATGATTGTCGCAGCTTGGCCTTGGCTTCGAGTGGCACGATACATACCTTCGGTATTAAATGGCGTTGCGATATTGCCACGCTGATCAATCGCTATCACACCTCCAGTTCCACCAGCTGATATTAAGCGTTGATTAATGACTTCATCAGCCGCTTGAATAATCGATAATTGTTGGTATTTAACTTTGGCGCATATGTCACCCGCCACCTGATAACGAATAAAATACTCACCGTGCCCAGTTGCAGATACCGCACATACGCCATTTTCAGCATACGTTCCAGCGCCAATGACTGGAGAATCACCAATACGACCAAAACGTTTTGCTGTCATGCCGCCGGTTGACGTCCCTGCAGCAAGGTTACCTTGCTTATCAAGTGCAACAGCACCCACGGTGCCATATTTATAATTGGCGGTTAACTGTTCCACTGACGCCTGATAATCATCGCCGTTATTTTGCTCGGCTTCAATGATACTCGCTTTAGCATCAAGTAACTGCGCATAACGATGTGGGGTATCAAAATGACTGTTGGGCACAAAACTAAATTGTTGGGTTAACGCAAATTCTTCTGCCCCTTGTCCGTAAAGCATCACATGGGGTGATTTTTCCATTACCTTTCTAGCCAAATCAATCGGGTTTTTAATATGTTTAACCCCAGCGACGGCACCTGCATTCATAGTGTTACCGTCCATGACTGAGGCATCAAGTTCATGGCCACCATCAAAAGTATAAACAGCGCCAACCCCAGCATTAAATAATGGGCTATTTTCTAACACATTTATCGCAGATTGAACCGCATCGAGGCTGTCGCCGCCTTTATCTAACACTTTATATCCGGCATCAACTGCCTGTTTAAGTTTGTCGCGAATGGCTTTCTCTTGCTCAGGGCTCAGGCTAGCAGCTGAAATAGTGCCGGCGCCGCCATGGATTGCTATAGCAAAAGGTGTCTCGTCTTTTGCAAAACAGGTATTCGACGTTAAGCTTAAACATAGCGCTATCGTTAAATATAATTTATTCATGTTAGAAAAGTCCTTGAAGGTGGTTTATCTTTGTAACCATTTCTACTTGTAATTTCAATCATATCCTTGCGACTTTTATACTTTGTAGCGACAATGGTCATCATCATCAATTTTGGAAAAGTTAGCTTAACTTGTCGACAAAACGCCTTAAAATTAGCCAATTTCTATTACTTTCGTTGACCTTACTGATGTCAGGCTTGGTGCTGGCCGACGAAAATTGGTTAACGATTAACGTTACCGGCGTGCCGAAAAAAATTGAAAAGAACATTTTTGCCCATTTAGGCACATTGCCAGATAACGATGTTCAGCGCCGAGCATTTTTATTTACTGTTGACGATAACACCCATGATGCCCTTGAATCCATGGGCTATTACCATGCAATTTTAGATATTGATGTTAAAGAGAATGATAAAGGCCCTTGGGAGTTAAGCCTCAATATAATGCCAGGTGAACCGGTCATTATTCAATGGGTAGATATCCATTTTCAAGGTGACATGCTCCAAGATAATACTTTCTCGTTGTGGCTAAATAGTCTGAAAATAAAACCTGGTGATACCTTAAACCATGGTGTCTATGATTCGATAAAATCACAATTAGTCACGTTAGCACTGGCAAGAGGATATTTTGATGGTCAATATACCAAATCAGAAATCAACATTAACCGTGACTTAAATACCGCCCAAATTAACCTACAGTTTAACTCGGGTAAGCGCTATTTATTTGGTGATGTTCACTTTGAAGGCAGTACTCTCAATAATGATGTTGTCGAAGCCTTAATTCCTTTTGATGCTGATGCGCCTTACGCCACACAGCTATTAACTGAGTTTAATCGCAATTTATTAGATACAGGTTACTTTAGTAATATCAAAGTATTACCACAACTAAACAAAATTGATACTGGTGTAGTGCCGATTAAAGTTGAGCTAAGCCCGCGGCCTAGTCATCTTATTGAAGTCGGTTTAGGCGCAGATATTGGAAATAGTACAGAAAACAGTGTTGATCCTCGTGTGCGAGTCACTTGGCGAACGCCGCAAATCAATCGCTATGGCCATTATCAAGAAACCAGTGCAGAGTGGTCACCTGAGCGGCCTAAGATTTTAACCACTTATACTATTCCGTTAACCCACCCTTTAGATGATCAACTGAAAATAAAACTTGGCTTATTACGCGACACCTATGGTGTTACCCAAGATTACGACGCTGATAAACGCCAATTTAATAATACCGGGCAATTAGAGTCTAAAAAGTATCTCGTTGGGTTAACGCGTCAAAGGCGCTCTAAAAGTAATTGGTTACATGGATATTCAATTGAATCCGTGAGAGAGTTTTATAATCAGCTCGATACAGATTACGACCCACGTTTTTATTTGTTGGGTTTCAACCTCACCAAAACTGTCCGTGGCGACAACACGCTCGATCCCAAATCAGGCTATCGTCAAACTTACAGTGTTGAATACGCCGACCCGTCCCTGGGCTCAACTATCCGTCTGGCCCGTTTACAAGCCCGATTTAAATGGGTAGATACAATATTCGATAAGCATCGTTTTGTTGCCCGGGTGGATTTAGGTGCTAATATTGCTGACAAAAACGATATGGCTAATATACCGCCATCGTTACGATATTTTGCCGGTGGCGACCAAAGCATACGAGGTTACAGTTACCAAGAATTAGGCCCCTATATTGACTACACCAACAGTGAAGGCGGCTTATCTCGACAGGTTGTCGGTGGGCGCTACTTGGCGATTGGCAGTGTTGAATATCAATATTATCTTACCCCGACATGGCGAGTTGCCACCTTTGTCGATGCTGGTAATGCTTTTGATACACAACAGTTTGAACCGGTAGTATCGGTTGGTGGAGGATTACACTGGATATCACCTATTGGCCCGATTCGAATGGACCTAGGTTTTGGCTTAAAAGAAACCGAGACAGTTGCACGTTCATATCGTTTCCATTTAACCATGGGAACTGATTTATGATAGATAAACATCCCGAGCAAAGTACTTTGCAACATAATGAGCAAAACGCTCAGTCAGAAGAATCACTCAAACCAAGTAATAAAAAAGCACCTAAATCAACCAGTCTATCTGCAAGAATTTGGCGCAGCATTAAGCTTTATACCCGAATACTGATTTATGTCCCATTGGTATTATTGATGTTGTTTGCCATCATCATGGGCACCCCATTTGGCAGTAAAATGGGGGTGATGTTCGTCAATCAATTTATCAGTGATATCGATGTTGAATATGCTTCTGGCACCTTAAATGGTGATATCACGCTGCAGCATTTGTCATGGTCAATGCCTGGGATTAGCGTCGAAGCTGATGATTTAACATTGGAGTGGGTGCCAACATGTCTGATTAACAAACAACTTTGTGTCACAAATCTACTCGCATCAAGTATTGATGTGAACATTATCACTGATAATATTCCTGTAACCGAAAACACCACTGACACGGATGCTACGAACCAACCTTTTACCGAGTTTGAATTACCCATTGGCATTAATATCAGCCACGCTCAATTGGCCAATATTGATGTAGGTGTGAATGGTATGACTTTTTATGCCGACAATTTAACGACTCAAGCTATCTGGAATAGCGCTGGCCTTGTGGTTGAATCTCTCAACAGTCAGGGGTTAATCGTCAACATTCCAGATGCAACATCAACAAGCCAAACACGTTCTCAACCAAATAATAAAGCAACAAACCAAACAGTCGATCCCAAAGAAACTTCATGGCCATTGGCTAACTTACCACAGGTATTTATGCCTTTCCCTGTCAATGTTAGACAGTTTAATGCCACCGACAGTCAGCTCATTATCGGCCAGCGCAACGACCATTTTAGCCATATCGCGTTAGCGGCCAGTTTTCGTCAATTTCAACTTGGAATAACCCAACTAGACATTCAACATGATGATGGTGATATTAGCGTTATCGGTGATATTAGTTTACATGAGCACTACCCACTGACATTAAAGCTACTAGCCAATGTCGAAAACCTGCCTGAGTTGCCAGGGCTTCAACAGCAACAACTCCGTGTAGATCTTACCCAAGACTTAAGTCAATTAAATATCAACGCCATCGCTAAAGGCGATAGCCATTTCAATCTTGCAGCAGACATTGATCTCACCACGCCGGCGCTTGAATACCAAGTAACACTTACCAATGCCGCTTTGCAATGGCCGTTAAAAAATCCCCAGTACACCAGCAACATTACCCACTTTACCAGTAAAGGTAATATAAAAGACCAAGTGGCGCAGTTTGAAGGGCAACTGACAACACCTTACCACCCTACTTTGGCGGTTATTGCAGATGTTGTTAACCACAATCAAAAGTTGACCATCAATAAGCTCAATTTACAATCAATCGCGGGCAACCTAGATCTAACTGGGCAGCTATCATATAAAGATGACATAACCTGGCAAGCCAATGTGCTTACCAACGACATTCAGTTGCAATATATTGATTATATTAATCAGCAAAATCCGATCAAAAGTAAATTCAGTGGCCATTTTAATAGCACGGGCAGCATTGCCGATAAGCAATGGCAAGTGGCCATTCAAGACGCCAATTTAACCGGTCGTTTAAATGGTTACCCGCTGAACCTACAAGGCGAGATTTCATTAAATCAAGATTTTGCGATAAACGCGACAAACCTGCAGGCCAATGCCCTTGGCGCTCAATTAATCATTAATGGTCAAGCCGACAAAACATGGGACATCGATGCCGAACTTAGCGTTCCCGATGTCAGTCAGTGGCTAAAAGGCGGCCGCGGTAATATTTTTGCAAAAGTTGATGTTACGGGTAATAGTGCCGACCCAATTGTGGATATTAATGCGCAAATCAGTCAATTCAGTTACCAAGGAAGTAAAATTGACAGCCTTGACTTGCTGGCGAATTATCGACCTTATACACAGCATCAATACCGGATAGAACTGCGTAATAACAATCTTGTATGGGACAGCTATAAGCTGACAGATATCGCATTCGTCAGTGAAGGCAATCAACATCAACAACAAAGCAAACTCAATACTCAAGGTGATGTGGTCATCAATACTCAAATGACCAGTAGTAGTAATATTGATAAACAACAGTTCAATGCCACATTAACAGAATTCAATATCAGTAATGCTCTTGGACAATGGCAACAAGATAAACACATAACCGCAAGCTGGGATCAACTCAATAATCGTGGCAGTGTGAGCCGTTTTTGCTTAGTGCATCCACACAATAAATTGTGCTTAATCAATGATGTTAATTTAGGTCACACTGGCCAGGCTAATATTACTTTTACCGGTAATCCCGGCAAAACATTGGCACCTGTGTTGTCTAAAAAAATCACCTGGAGCGGTGAAGCAGCGCTAACAACTCAAGTTAATTGGGCTAAAGGTAAAAAGCCTACTGCAAATGTTCAGTTTACGCTTTTACCGGGAAATATTAAGCTAAGTCGAGCCAAAAACAACACTATCAGCATCGACTACCAGCAGTTACTATTTCAAGCATCGCTTGATGAAAAACAAATTAATAGTTCATTGAGTTTTGATTCGTCCGGCATAGCAAGTTGGCAAAGTCAGCTGAGTGTCAACATCACGCCCGATCGCACCTTACTAGGTACGATTAATGTTAATGAGCTTAATCTGGCGCCTTTTGGAGAGTTCTTCCCAAGGTTAGAAACCTTAGAAGGCATGTTGTCCAGTCGATTAAATTTATCCGGCACTCTTATGGACCCGAGTGTCTCGGGTAATATTAAACTCAGTGACGGTGCATTTGCCTTATCCACTAACCCAACATTAATCGATAAACTGTACTTGTCACTGGCTCTAGAAGGCCAACAAGGACAACTCAATGGCCAATGGCATATGGGTGACGGACAAGTGACTACGACAGGTACCCTCGCTTGGCCACAAGGAAAGTTTAGTGGTGACATTGATGTCAAAGGTGAAAATTTAGCAGTAATTCAACCGCCAATGGCAATATTAAATGTCTCTCCAGATATTAATATGACCTTTGATGAGCAACTGTTTGCGATAAAAGGCAAAGTTGACGTGCCATCAGGACAAATAAAAATTACACAGTTAGCAGAAGGAGGCGTTGCGGTATCGAACGATGTGGTATTTAACGATTCAGTGTCTGAACAAACCGTTAAAACCAGTCCTTATGCCGTTACAGCCGATTTAAATATCAGTGTAGGTAAACGTCTTACTATTGATGGTATGGGTCTTAAAGGAAGGCTAGAAGGCGATCTGATACTAAAACAACAAGCTTTTAAACCTCCCATGTTATTTGGTGATATTAAAGTCAACAAAGGGACTTATAAGTTTATGGGACAAACCTTAAGTATTAACACTGGTGAAGTCCAATTTATTGGCCCGACAGAATTACCAAACCTAAATATAGAAGCGACTAGAGACATTAAAGAGAGTGATATCACCGCCGGTGTTCGAGTCACGGGTACCCCAATGCGTCCAGTGGTTACCTTATTCTCTAATCCAGCAAAAGAGCAAGCTGAGGTGCTTTCTTATATTTTGACGGGTAAAGGCTTTACCAGTACAACCAACCAACAAAGTAACTCACTAATGATGGGCGCCGCCCTCAGTTTAGGCTCACAATTTGATGGTGGAGCAATGAATAGCATTGGCAGTACTGCAACGGGTCTAATTGAAAAGTTTGGATTTTCGAATGTACAACTTGATACTAATGATGACGGTAAAGTGGCCGTAAGTGGGTATATAGGTGAAGACTTAATGATTAAATATGGCGTGGGAGTATTTAACCCCGGTTATGAAATGACTGTGCGATATTATTTGTTTTCACAATTATATTTGGAAAGCGTGTCGAGCACCTTAAGTCAATCACTTGATATCTACTATAGCTTCGAAATCGATTAGCATTTGGCATTTGGAATTTGGAATTTGGAATTTGGCATTTGGCAT
>NZ_JACJEU010000026.1:0-63478 GCF_014164215.1 Shewanella sp. SG44-2 | reverse complement strand
CTTTTACCGCTTTTACCGCTTTTACCGCTTTTACCGCTTTTACCGCTTTTATCGTTTTAACAGGGAACCATCTCCCGAAGTAAGTGTTCGCAAAAGGCCTTTGCCACAGGCGATTGAGGACTTTTGGTAGAATAGGCCAAGCTGATGTCGGCAAAGCCAATGCTGTGTTGCGGCAGAACATTGATTAATCGTCCCTGATTTACCGCCTCGTGAGCAATAACATGAGGTAATAAAGCGATACCCGCCCCAGCTAAACATAAGTGATATAACGAGTTAAAGTCGCTGCAGATAACTTTATAATGTGTTGGTACGTTTGCGTGCTGAAAATGCCAGGTCTGCTCTAGTTGCCCATGTGCATCTCTAAAACCTAGTAATGAATGATATTGTAAGTCATCGGTATTTTCGATCAGTGATGACTTTTCTAGGTAACTGGGGCTAGCATAAATTTTACGCTCAAAAGTCGTCAGCTTGTGTACTGCAATGTTGGCACCGTTAACTTCACCTACATCAATAATCAAGTCGAGCCCTAAACGATTGAGCTCTTTACTGCCACCAGACACAATTAACACCTCTAATTGGACTTGCGGATACGCATGAATGAAGTGAGCGATATATTCATCCATCAACTTGTCGACGAAAGGCAATAAACCAATGCGTAAATTACCTTGTACTTCATCATGGCGATGTTTAAACACATATCCGGCATGATTTAATTGATTCACCAGTGGTTCGATTTGAGCAAGATATTGTCTACCGGCAGAGGTTAAGGCCATGACTCTAGTTGTGCGAGTAAATAATGGTGCCCCGAGCTGTTTTTCTATTTCTCCAATACGGCGACTGACTAATGCTCTGCGAGTATCAAAAGATTTTGCAGCTTTCGAAAAACTGCCTAACTTTGCTACAGCAATGAATAGCTCTAAATCTTTGATATTCAATATGGCAACCTATACAGCAAAAACTGTGGGTAATAAATCCATTTTAATGGGCTTTTTAGTATTAATGGCATTGAACATATCGACCATAAACCGACATATTAACCGAACAGACTCGCCACAAAAATAACAAACGTAATCTTGTTTCTTTAGTCATGAATTTGAGTGTTTAATTGACTATTAGGCCAATTACTTAACGCTAACATTAATTAATTGTTTATTTTATATAGTAATTTTCGCTTACAGCTTTGTCAATTTAGGTATGATTTTCGCGGTTAGAACATCACAAGTAAGTGATTTTAGTGACTTTGATATTAATGTCGCCCATGGACTCACTTTGTTACCTAAGGTGATAGCGGCCATAAAATAGCTGAAGTATTGCACGCCATTATCTCGCTATTTAAGATATAATGCCTCGCAGATTTCTGGGAGGAAAAATGGACGTATCATCATTATTAGACGGCCTAAACGATAAACAGCGTGAGGCAGTCGGCGCGCCACTTTCAAATATGTTGGTGTTAGCGGGTGCCGGCAGTGGTAAAACCCGTGTATTAACCCATCGTATTGCGTGGTTAATGCAAGTTGAACAACAAAGTCCATATTCTATTTTGGCAGTCACCTTTACCAACAAAGCCGCGGCAGAAATGCGTGAACGGGTGGAAAAGGTTGTGGGCACTAACATGGGTAGGATGTGGATCGGTACCTTCCATGGTTTAGCGCATCGGTTATTGCGAACCCATTATCAAGACGCCAATTTACCGCAAAGTTTCCAGATTATCGATTCTGACGATCAGTTACGCTTACTTAAACGTATTCTAAAAAGCCTTAATTTAGACGAGAAGCAATATCCTCCTCGTCAGGCCCAAGGTTATATTAATGGCAAAAAAGACCAAGGATTACGTCCAAAGCATATCGATGCGGGCGGCTTTCCGATTGAACAGAATTTACTGAATATTTATAAGGTTTACCAAGAGTCTTGCGATCGTGCAGGTTTGGTCGACTTTGCCGAAATCTTATTACGAGCTCATGAATTATGGCTCAATAAGCCGCATTTATTGGCACATTATCAAGAACGCTTCCGTCATATTTTAGTCGATGAGTTTCAAGATACTAACGCGATTCAATATGCATGGATCCGTGTGTTAGCCGGTAATACCGCCAATGTGATGATTGTCGGTGATGACGATCAATCTATTTACGGTTGGCGTGGCGCACAAATTGAAAACTTACATCGTTTCTTAAAAGATTTTTCAGGCGCAACCACCATTCGTTTAGAACAAAATTATCGTTCAACAGCGAATATTTTGAATGCGTCTAACGCTGTGATTGCCAATAACCCAGATCGTTTGGGCAAAGAGTTATGGACCGAAGATAAAGATGGTGAACCCATTTCGGTTTATTGCGCCTTTAATGAAATGGATGAAGCCAAATTCATTGTTGGACGCATTAGCGACTGGCATGAAAAGGGCGGTAGTTTGAGCGAATGTGCCATTTTATATCGTTCAAATGCGCAATCGCGAGTATTAGAAGAAGCCTTTTTACACAAAGGGTTAGCGTATCGTATTTACGGTGGTCTGCGCTTCTTCGAACGACAAGAAATTAAAGATGCTATGGGCTATATGCGTCTGATTAATAACCAAAATGATGATGCAGCATTCGAGCGTGTGGTGAATACACCAGCTCGTGGTATCGGCGATCGTACTTTGGATATTATACGCTCAACCGCCAGACAGCATGAACTGACGCTGTGGCAAGCTTGCGTGAGTTTAATCGAAGAAAAAGTCCTTGCTGGTCGTGCCGCTAATGCCATCAATGGCTTTATGGAACTGATTATTGCGATGCGAACTGATACGGCAGATATGTTGCTGTACCGGATGGCTGATGATGTGATTGATCGTTCAGGCTTGCGTACCATGTACGAGGCCGAAAAAGGCGAGAAAGCCCAAGCGCGAATTGAAAACTTAAACGAGCTGGTTACTGCTGCGCGCAGTTTTGAAATGCCTGAAGAACTTGAAGACATGGGCGAACTTAATGCCTTTTTGTCTCATGCAGCATTAGAAGCTGGCGAAGGTCAGGCTGATGCCTTTACCGATGCCGTGCAGTTAATGACATTGCATTCAGCCAAAGGGCTTGAGTTCCCAATGGTGTTTATGGC
The DNA here is from genome assembly GCF_014164215.1 of Shewanella sp. SG44-2. NCBI lineage: Bacteria > Pseudomonadati > Pseudomonadota > Gammaproteobacteria > Alteromonadales > Shewanellaceae > Shewanella > Shewanella sp. SG44-2. Next base: position 60,391 of record NZ_JACJEU010000026.1, on the reverse strand, counting down.
TGGCGTTGAAGAAGGATTATTCCCGAGTAAGATGGCACTGGATGAAGGCGATCGTTTAGATGAAGAGCGCCGTTTGTGTTATGTCGGTATGACCCGTGCTATGCAAAAACTGTACATCAGTTATGCTGAGTCTCGTCGTATTTATGGCCGTGAAGATTATGCTAGCCCATCACGGTTTATTAACGAAATTCCCGAAAAGTTTGTTGAACAAATTCGTATACGTGCTCAGGTTAAGCCGTCAGTTAGTCAGCGTTTTCCTGCGAAGGCTACGGTTGCTACTAAAAAACCTCATGGTTTTAACGACACCGGTCATAAAGTGGGTTCTAAAGTGAAGCACTTTAAGTTTGGTGAAGGTGTTGTCACTAGCTTTGAAGGTTCTGGTGAAAAAGGACGTGTGCAGGTCGAGTTTGTTGATTTTGGCAGTAAATGGCTGTTGGTGTCGTTAGCCAAATTAGAGCGTTGTTAATGTGTTTCGCTTGCTAAATCATGGAGAGATGACACCAATGTCATTGCAAGATAAACTTCGTGCTTATGCACGATTAATGCGGATTGATAGGCCTATTGGCACCTTGCTGCTGCTATGGCCGTGTTTAATGGCACTGGTGTTAGCGGCTCAAGGGCTGCCAGATATTAAGGTGCTGTTAATCTTTATTGTTGGCGTGGTTATTATGCGCGCCAATGGCTGCATTATTAATGACTTTGCCGATCGTAAACTAGATGCTCATGTAGAGCGTACGAGTATGCGACCGTTGGTGTCGGGGGAAGTGTCTGTTAAAGAGGCACTGACTCTATTTACCCTCTTAGGTTTGGCTGCGTTTTGCTTGGTATTATGGCTTAATCCACTGGTAGTGCAGTTATCTGTGGTGGGGATTATTTTAACGGTGATGTACCCGTTTATGAAACGGGTGACCAACATGCCACAAATGTTTTTGGGCATTGTGTGGAGTTGGTCAATTCCAATGGCTTATGCCGCTCAACTTGGTGAAGTGCCTGTTGAAGCGTGGTGGTTATTTATGGCCAATTGGTGTTGGACGGTTGCGTACGACACCATGTATGCCATCGTCGACCGTGACGATGACTTAAAAGTCGGCATTAAATCAACGGCTATTTTATTCGGTCGCTTTGATCGACAAATTATCGGTGTGTTTCAACTTGCTGCACTAGGGTGTTTTGTAATGGCTGGGCTGGTGGCCGACCGTGGGGTTATTTATGGCTTGGGCATTATCAGCTTTATTGGTTTTGCCGTGTATCAGCAACGATTAATTTTTGGTCGTGAACGTGCGTCATGTTTTAAAGCCTTTTTAAATAATAACTGGGCCGGAATGGTACTGTTTATTACACTTGCGCTGGATTATATGATTTAACGTTTGTGGTTTATTACCATAGGGCAGGGATGCATGAAAACAATTTATAGGTTAATCGGCGCGATAATGTGTTGTGGGTTATCTCTAGCCAGTGCGTCAGCTAACAATGATGCTGTACTGGCTGACTTAACAAGCAACGCTGTCGATGTGCATTCCACCGCTGCAGTAGTCAATATTCCTCGTACCCGCCAATTTGTGCTTAAAGATGGCGATCGTGACTATCAAGTGATGATCAAGCTCCCCAAAAAATACCAGCAAAATAGTTCACATCAATATCCAGTGATATACATGGCTGACTCCATGTATAGCTTGCAAGTAGTGTCTGGTGCGACGCGATTTCCAATGAACAGCAACTTGATGCAGCAAGCTATTTTAGTCGCCATAGGCTATCAGAGGCCAAGCAAAGGTTCGGCGAGTCGGATCCGCGACTATACCCCAAGTCACGATGCGAGTTGGAAACTACCCACTGGCGAGGCCAAGCGACACGTTGCTTATATCAGTCAGGTTGTTATGCCCTTCGTTGAAAAAAACTATCGGGTCGATACCCAACAAAACACCTTTGTGGGTAATTCGCTAGGCGGGTTATTGGGTGCTTATATTTTATTAGAACAGCCAAGGCTATTTGCGTATTACGTATTAGGCAGTCCATCTCTGTGGTTTGACAATAAACAATTGTTGCAGCAGTTTGTGCAGCGTTTTAGTCAAACACCGGCCATATCTGCCAAGGTGTTTATTGGCATTGGCGAATTAGAAAAGCCACCCTATACCGATAATCATCATATGGTGGCTGATGCGCAGGCTTTTTTTAAACTCCTCCAATCCCATCCATCGGCGCAATCTGGTGACTTAGCACTCAAGCTGCTGCTTATCCCTGAGGCCGATCATTCTATGGCTTTTCCTACCACCGCCATTCATGGTTTAACTTGGCTGTTTAAGCGCAACTTATCTTGATACCCATTTACGGCAATTTTTAGTAACAATTTTTGCGTCAATCAATAGCAGTGAAACTAATGTTTGCTGATATGTTAACAACTTGTATCTTCACGTTTATATTCACAATAATATGCGTGGGTTAATAACATATACAGGGATAAGTATTCAATGAGAGCCACGGTAAAGTATCGGTTAGCCTTTTTAGCCTTAATGGTGTTGAGCTTTGTGATAGGCGTTCAGTGGACACCAGAGTCGTTAACAAGCGACGCTGACAAGTGGTCGTTATACCTTATTTGTGCATTGTATTTTGTGTTACTGCCACTGAGCTACTGGTATTGCATTATTAAAATGGGTGGTCAGAAGCTGTGGAAATTGATAGTTATTTTCAGTTTAAGCAGCTTAGTTGCTCGGTTAAGTTTTCCTGCCGAAGTCGCGCACTATTTTGAGTTTATTGCTTGGTTACGCTATCCGATTATTGCAGTGTTGCTGGTCATTGAATTGTATTTGGTGGTGAGTGTTGTTCGTGGCTTGATTAAGGTGCGAAAGCTTAAGGGCGATCCTAGAGTCGGGGCGGTAGAAACGTATCGAGATGGCGATGAAAAAAGCTTAACTATCGCACTTATCATGGCCAGTGAGGCGACTAACTGGTTTTATTCAATTCCTTGGTTTTCACGTCATCATCCGGCGGCCATCGCCAATATTAACCTCATTAGTGCAACGCGCTGGCATGTGTGGCTTATGCTAATGGGTTGCATCGCTGCATCTTGTGGCAGTTATTTATTACTGGTTTCATGGAGCGAGTGGGTGGCGATAATTGTCTCGAGCATTATTGCCTATACCTTAATGTCTATCGTGGCTAACCATCGGCTATCACGTTATTATTCTTTGTATTTAATCAGAGATAACTTAGTAATTAATAATTCATTATGGGGATTTATGGTAGTGAACATTGCCGATATTGCCAGTGTCGCTGATCAACAATCAACTGAATTAAATAAAGATGAGCCAGAAACCATTATTATTGGCCGTGGGCAGAGTAATGTCACTATTACCTTAAACCGTCCGGTCATTTATCATGGTGGTATGGGTCAATTGCCCGAACCGATGAAGACGGTGCATTTGAGTGTAGATGATCCGCAGCGATTAATTCAGGCGCTGAACAAAAGCAAAGTTTCGGTGGCTGCATAACTGAAAAATCCCATAAAAAAATGCGCTGATAAAAGCGCATTTTTTATGGGTAAATCAATACTACCAAGTGAAAATTCAGTAGCTGATTTACCGATTAATCTCGCACTAATGTGGTTAAGTCTGCAGGGCGATAATAAACTGATTTTAATACTTTGCCTTGGCGTACTACTTTTCCTGCCATATCGACATCTTTAGCGCACTTAGCAATAATAAACTCGCCTTTAGTGCTACCGACAATCTCAACACCTTGTTTGGCGTAAAAGGCGATGGTTTCATCCAATTCTTGCTGGTTACGGCACACTTTGCTCATGTTGCTTGAGTGCACTTCATCCCAGCATTGGATAAAGTCTATGTCGCGGTTTTTAGCCACGTTAAGCAACAAATCGATAAGATAGCTTATCTCTAGACGATCGCTTACCTGAGACGCACCTATGTGCACTAAACGGCCCATTAAAACGTAAACTGAGTCAACAATCGCATCAGCTTGTTCCATGCGAGAGTCAGCTTCTGCAAGCTCGGTCATTTCTTCAATAATTAATGAGGTGTGTAAGGTATCAGCTTTGTCGTCTAGGCTAGCATTGTCGTTAACCGGTAAATCAAAAGTACTGCGGAACTCAAAAATATCACGATATAAATGGTCATAGATAGGCTGGGTGAGTTGACTGAGTTTCATTGGAGTACCTTACGTAATAAATGTGCGCTAATTTTAAAGAAATGAGCCATGGAATACAAAGGCAATCAGTAGATCTACCTATAAAAAAAACCGGCAAAATAGCCGGTTTTAATCATTTTTGGAAAAGCTTATTTGATAAATGCGAAGGCATCACCATATAAATGGGCTTCTTCAATACCTAGCTCGCGAAACAACTCGCGTGCAGCTCCTACCATATCAAAGCGACCCGCAATATAGATGTCGTAACCGTTTAAGCTAACAAAGTCCTGCTTTATTTGTTCGAGCAGATTAGCTTTTTTACCTTCCCAATTACCGTCAGCAAGTTCTACTACTGGAATAAACTCTAACCACGAATGATCAGCATGCCATTGACGAGCGATGTCTTGATAGTACATGGCTTCTTCGTTACGGCAACCCCAATACAATTTAGTATTAATGGTTTCGCCGTTAGCAATCTGTGCTTCAACGATACTTTTTATGTATGAGAAACCCGTGCCGCCCGCAATTAAAATACGTGGTCTGTGGCTATCGCTGCGTAAAAATGCGTCGCCAGCGGGTGCTTCAATATCAATATGTGTCGCTGTTTGTAGGCGTTCAACAACTTGCATTGGATAACTTTCGCTAACCGCGGCACCAATATGCAATTCAATTAACGCTGCATTAGGCGCGGAAGCGATAGAAAAAGGACGTTTGTCTTTTTCACCCATGACCACAGTTAGGTATTGACCAGCCTTAAAATCAAAGGCTGCTTCGGGTTTAAGGAACACTTGGTATACAGCGTCATTAAACGGGGTGACTTTTTCAATCTGACAACGAATGGTTTTCATCTAACGTCCTTTAAACCCTTTTATAATTTTTTTATCAACGAGTTAATTATAGCTATTTACGTCCTGTTCGGATCACTGTAGTTACAATGTTGGCATATCCTGTATGCCGAGATCATCCCAAATTTGGTCAATTCTCTGTTTTGTCTTTTCATCCATCACGATAGGGGTTCCCCATTCTCGCGTGGTTTCACCAGGCCATTTGTTAGTGGCATCTAAACCCATCTTAGATCCTAAACCGGCAACGGGTGAGGCAAAATCAAGATAATCAATCGGAGTATTATCTACCATCATGGTATCGCGAATAGGATCCATTCGTGTAGTAATAGCCCAAATAACATCTTGCCAATCACGGCAATTGACATCGTCATCAACGACAACGATAAATTTGGTATACATAAACTGGCGCAAGAACGACCACGCCCCCATCATGACACGCTTAGCATGGCCGGGATATTGCTTACGGATTGAAATCACAGCCATGCGGTATGAACAACCTTCAGGCGGCAGGTAAAAATCAATAATTTCTGGATACTGCTTACGTAAAATAGGTACAAATACTTCGTTCAATGCCACGCCTAACATGGCCGGTTCATCAGGTGGACGCCCGGTATAGGTACTATGGTAAATGGCATCTTTACGGTGAGTAATGTGAGTCACGGTAAATACTGGGAATGAGTCGGTTTCGTTATAGTAGCCAGTATGATCGCCGTATGGACCTTCTACTGCTGTCTCTTCAGGGTCAATATAACCTTCAAGAATAATCTCGCTGGTGGCTGGCACTTCAAGATCGCAGCTAATGGCTTTACAGACTTCAGTTCGTTCGCCGCGCAGTAAACCTGCAAAGGCATATTCACTCATGGAGTCTGGCACAGGAGTGACAGCACCTAAAATGGTCACTGGATCGCTACCTAATGCCACTACGACAGGATAACGCTCTCCAGGATGGAGCTGTTTAAAGTCTTTAAAATCTAAAGCGCCGCCACGATGATCAAGCCAGCGCATAATCAGCTTGTTTTTACTTAATAACTGTTGACGATAAATACCTAAATTTTGTCTTTTCTGACGCGGCCCTTTGGTGATAGTGAGTCCCCAAGTCACTAATGGGGCGACATCTCCAGGCCAGCAATGTTGGATTGGCAACGAGGTTAAGTCGACTTCATCACCAGTTTTTACCACTTGCTGACAAGGCGGATTACGCACTGTTTTAGGCGGCATATTTAATGCTTGCTTATACATGGGGATTTTGGCGATGGCATCTTTAAAGCCTGTAGGTGGCTCGGGTTCTTTTAAAAATGCTAATAACTCACCGACTTCTCGCAAAGCCAAAGGATCGTCTTTACCCAATGCCATAGCAACACGTTTAGGCGTACCAAATAAGTTAACCAGTACTGGCATTGTATGATTGGTCGGATTTTCAAATAACAGTGCGGGGCCTCCAGATCGTAAAACACGATCGGCGATCTCTGTCATTTCTAAATGAGGGTCAACAGGGTAGCTAATGCGCTTTAACTCGCCATTTTTTTCCAAATGATCGATGAAGCTGCGTAAATCTTTAAAACTCATGTTTACCGCCTGTAAATCAAATCCAAACCAATATGGCGCGCACTATATCATTTTTCTAATATAGGGTTAATACCAATCCATATAAATTGGTATTGGTTAGCGGCTTTCAATACTGGTTAGGTTGCATAATAGTTCTTTGCATTTGAGAGTAACTATCTGAATGTCATTTAATAATTTCATCAGGTAGCTACCTACCTAAGGCTATTGTGTCACGCCATTAACTGCCACTGATTATTAACGAATGATTTTGAAAGGCTGTAAGCGTTAATACCAATATAATAATTACATCAATTCAGGAGGCATCAATTGAGAGTTTATCGAGTGAAGGAAATTCTCTAAGTTGTTTGATTATTGGAGTGAATGATGGTTATAGGTGTGAATATATAGGTGTGAATAATAATTGAGTGGGCCTATCATTTCAGAGTCATAACGGATATCGACTTTAACTAGACTTAGCGTAAACTTGTGGATGTCGATAATGTGCTGGAGATGATGTATGCCGATTAATAGATTCCCTGTGTTGCTATGCTCTTTTGGGAGTGGCGTTTGTTTATTATGCAGCTTGACGGTTTCTGTGCAGGCGAAAGTGCCATTGGATATTGCTCTAGGCAATAGAGTGTCGCATTCGGTAGGTTATCAACATGAAGGTCGACGTCATTCTTCGCATTACCGTGACCCATGGCGCTGGGGATTGGGTTGGAATAGCATATGGGGACCGAATATCGGGCTTAGTCGATATAATGGTTATGGCAGTCGATATGACAATCGCTGGGGTATAGATGAGTATCGTCGCAGTAACGATAATTTTTATCCTTATCGAACAGTTAATGTTGCACCAATCCAAAGCTATCAAGTCGTTGAACCTATAGTGATATCTGCGCCGCAGCGAACTACCACCCAAGTTCAATATGCTTCTGGGTTAAGTCGTTTACCTGAAAATGCCAAAGTGATTCAGCGCGCAAACGGTACCGTTTATGAATGGCAAGGAGTTGAATATTATTTTGACTGGAACACTCAAACCTATGAGGTTGCCAAAGTAGAGACTCCATAGCTGCCTGCATAGAAACAATACTCAATGCTATGGTCTGCTTTAGCCTGGTACATAGCTGTATCGGCTGCAGTGATGAGTTCTCGGCTATTTAAACCATGTTCTGGCAGTACACTAATTCCGATACTGGCGCCAACTTCTAAAGTATGCTTCCCAATAATGATCGGTTGCTTAATATTGGTTAATAGCTGGTTTATTTTATGTTCTATATCGATTGGCTCTGGGAGCATATCAAGCCAAACGATAAATTCATCGCCGCCGAGTCTGCCCACTATATCGGTAGCGCGTAGACTGTTAACCAAACGTTTTGCAATGGTCATGATCACTTCATCACCAATGCTATGGCCAAGAGTGTCGTTAATATTTTTAAATTTATTAAGGTCAATAAATAATAGTGCTGCTTGATTCTCTCCACGTAAATCCCTTGCTATAGCAGTATCAATTTGTTTTATAAATGCGCGACGGTTATAAATACCGGTTAATTCATCATGTTCAGCTAAGAAAATGAGTTGGTCTTGTTGTTCAATTAATTTACGGGTTTGGCTGTCTACTTCTTGCTTTAATTCATCCTTTTTAACGGTAATTTGAGCAAGTGATAGTTTCATTCTATTGAAGTTTTGGGCGAGCGCAGATAACTCATCGGTATCACTGAAATTAATTTGACTCTTTAGGTCTCCAGCAGCAAGCGCTTCCATGCCTTGGTTGAGTGAAGCTAACCCTTTCTTAAAACGAATGAGCGTCATAAAAGACCATGCGGTAACCATAATCGCTAATATTAATAGCACCACTCCCACAAGGAATAATAACGTTTGTTGTTTTTGTTTCGCTTGTTTAATCGATAATTGATGAAGATTAAACATTTCTTCGGTCATTTCTTCAATAACCATGCTGTATTTTGCTTTAAATAATCGTTCAGCAGTGAGGGTTGATGACACATCTACTTGTTTACTATGGAAGCTATTTTGAGTATTAATAAGTGCTCTAATATTGGTATTCAGTCTATTCAGGTTTCCAATAATGAGTTTTTGTTGTGTACCCCATTGAATGTCTTCTGAAAGGTTTTTAGCCAGCTCAGCTTGGCGTATATTTAACTCAGATAACCCCTGGTCATCTGTATACTCTTGGTAAAGCCACAGTTGACTACGTAAACTATCAATGTTGATTTGTAACTTCATTGAGTAATTGAGTTGGCGGTATATTTGTTGTTGATAATAGTGAACTTGTATCAATGACAAGCCGACAATTAATGTAAGCAGTGAACACAGTATAGCGGTGAGTTTTAGGCGCTTAGATAACATCATAAATTACCACCCAGCCTCTAAACTGATAAACTTTTCAAACAATTTTCGATCAAAAATCTGCCTGAAATCAACACTATTCTCTTCAGAGACTAATTTATTATCAATTGCCCATTGGCTTTGAGTTTGGATGTTAGAAAAGAGTGCATTACTGAGTGATAAACGAAAACTATAGTCATTCCAAGAATAACTAAGTTGGGACGGATCGATATCCAACACACGGCTAATTTTTGTCTGAGCAAGCTCTGGATGTGTATGAATATAATCTGTTGCGTCATTAATTGATTTGAGTAGCGCTAACTTTTCTGTAGTTGATAGCCTTGTCTCTTTAAGCTCGATTAAGTTGAACGATAAGTGGTATAGACCGCGACTGCTGATGACGTTGGTATTTGAGTGGACTTTTTGCGTTAACAAATAACTTAAGGGTTCCCAAGCTGAAATAATATCAACCTCATTATTTAATAACGCCGGAATAAGCTGCTCAGCAGGTAAATATATTCGCTCGATTGGTTGCTGAGTTTTGTTATACATGATCAATAAACTATCGAAGAAAAACTCGCTGGCACTGCCTTTTACAATGCCTATGCGTGCGTGGGCTAGATTATCCAGTTGTTGATACTTTTGTGGTGTTAAGCTAAGTAGTTTTAGATCATTATCTGATTCGACAAAACTGGCTAGTACGGAAAAGTTTGTCTGTTTAAAGCTATTAAACATGACCACAGTTTCTGATGCAGTGGCGAGGTCAACTTGTTTATTCTTAAGGGCGTCAAAGCATTTCACTCCGCTGTCGAATCTCACTAGCTCAACATTAAGCCCATTTGCTCTAAAGTAACCTTGTTGTTGTGCAATAAAAAAAGGTGCTGAAAGTGGTGTGCCAGATACCGCAATTTTAATGGGGTCTTTTAGGGCTGAAGCAGTAAGTGATTTGCTTGTGCCAAGGTCACAACTGGCAATGCCGATTAGCATGAAAGCCAAGATAAACATGTTCAACACTTTGATCATAAAGATACTTCAATAAGGAGTTAATAAGGTTAAGTGTAGCGAATGTATTTTTTTTTGATGTGAAATTTTAGCGAGTAAAAGAATTTTTTAATAATATCAATCAATAGCGTTAGTACTAAGGTATGAGTGATGACGTTAATTTATGTATAATGATCAATAAAAAAATCAAGCTTATATTTTGTTTGTTCTTTAATTTCAATATCTTATATTTTCTTTGATCAGTCTGTGTCACTTTCGAATATCCAATATGCGTGGATATATCTCTGTTAATATATTTTCTGCTTGTTGAAACCTTAATTGGTTAATCGATTGTGTTAATAATTCAATATGTTGTGGCGCTATGAGGTTAAGTGTTTTTGCTATTTGAGCAAATGTATTAATGGCATTCATATTATAGTGACTAACTTCTTCCATTAGCGTGTCATATATCATAATAAATTCGTTATTCACTGCTAATATCGGCATGTCCTTTTGGCTGTTTGATGCTTGTAAGTCCTTTTCTAGCAAGGGAATCAGCATTATCGCCAGCTCTTTATTCGTGCTTAATGTCGCCAATAATATCCCATGAAATTGGCTAAATTCTGTAGGAGAGTAGTGTGCTAGTTTAATTTCATGGTTTCGTGCGTAGCAGGCTAATTCGGTGAAACCTAAAGTAGCAGCAGAACTTTTTAGTGTATGCAACATAGGTGCAAAGTCCGCAGGAATGCTTGGCGAAGCCATGGTTTGCTGGATGTACAAGGTTAAGTCATTAATAAACAGCTGAACAGACTTGAAATAGGTGGACTTATTACCACTAAAACGATTAACAACCTGGTGATATTCAAGCTGATGCTCTGCACAAAATAGTGTGATATGTCGTTCAGTCTTACTCATTTTCATTGCAAACTCATCTAATTAGTCTACCTATTTTACCTATGAGTGTTTCAGCTGCCTCTCAATAACGATAACCCTTTTGTCTATCTGAATATTGTCGCGCTTGTGTGTAGGCAGATATTAAGATGCACGTTGGATACATGCAGTCCAAATATATTCCTTTACGCAACAGTGTACCATTTTTGTGTTTATGTCGTTTTTGCGTATTCATATCTTTTATGATCAAGTACATTTGGTATCGACTGAGTTAGCATAATGTACTTATTATGTAGTTTTTGTTTTCATTAGATTAAGGTAGTGGGTTACGTTGCTGCCTATTATTGATAGACGTAAAAAAATTAAGCTATTATAAATGTATGTTGGTTGCAGATAACCTTAAGATTAAATGGATGTTATCTAGCTGAAAATAAGGGAGTTATTTTTATATGTTGTTATCGGGTTTAACCAATACTGTTTATAAAATTCTGATTATTGACGATAATATTCAAAATATATTCATGCTGGAAGATATTTTGTCGCCTCTTGGCAATATCTTTTTTTCAGAGTCTGGCACTAATGCACTCGCGTTAGTGGATAAAATTAAGCCTGATGTCATTTTACTCGATATTGAGATGCCTGACATGGATGGATGGGAAGTGTGTCGTGCACTCAAAGCTAATCCATTATCTAGCGATATTCCAATTATTTTTATTACCGGCCACACAGAGCCTGAATTTGAAAGGTTAGCGCTAGAAAGTGGTGGAGTCGATTTTATTACTAAACCTTTTAACGCTTCTATATGTTGCTTAAGGGTTCATACACAACTTAAATTTAGACAACAAAACCAACTAATTATTAAAGCTAAAGAAGAGTTACAACAATTAGTTAATCAAGTCCCTATGCTTATTACTTATTGGGATGATTTAGGTCAGAATTTATTTAGTAATGACAACACTGGTTTATGGTTTGATAGCTTGGTCGGTGATATTAAAAACAAGCATATTTCGACTATTTTTCCTGAAGCGCTCAGCAATGCAATTTTAAATCATCACCGTCATATTACCTCAGATGCATTAAAGTACATTGTCACCGTCCCTAACCGTGACGGTATGAGCTTTTATGAAGTCTTTCAGTCCAAAATGAAATCAAGTGCTGGAGTCGATGGCTACTTGGTTACTGTTGTTGACGTCTCTGAAGTAAAGCATGCAAAGTAGGCGCTGTACTCTGAAAAGGAGCGTCTTCGAGTAACACTCAATTCTATTGGTGATGCTGTTATTGCGACTGACACAAGAGGGCTTATTACTTTTATGAACCCAATTGCGGAGCGCATGACAGGTTGGCGGTTAAAAGATGCATTACATCAAAAAATTGAAGATGTTATGCATTTGAAAGATTCTGATACTCAGCAGCCATTATTGAACCCGTTATATTTAGCTCTTCGCGAGCAGCGCATTGTGGCAATGGCGCTAAACAGCCTACTTACTTCACGTGGAGGGCATGTTTTTTATGTGGAGGATTCAGCCGCTCCAATCCGTAATGAAAATGGTGAAATGATTGGCGCCATTATGGTGTTTCATGATGTGAGTGAAGCGATGGCGATGGCGATGAAAATGAGCCATTTAGCCAACCATGATCAGTTAACTGATTTACCTAATCGGATATTACTTCAAGATAGGTTAAGCGTCGCGTGTTCTACAGCAAGATCTTATGGCACCAAAGCTGCTGCACTATTAATTGATATTGATCATTTTAAATACCTTAATGATTCCTTAGGCCACCAATATGGTGATGAGCTCATTTGTATGATGGCAAGACGAATCCGCTCGTTAATACCTGCATCGTATACATTGGCGAGATTAGGTGGTGACGAATTTGTGATTTTAATGAGCGAGACTCGCTCTGTTGAGGCTTCTTCGCAATTAGCATCTACATTAGTTGAAGCGATGCATGAACCTTTTGTTCTTGATAATCAGAAGTTTAATGTGTCGATAAGTATTGGTGTTAGTGTGTTCCCAAATGATGCTGTAGATGCCGAGGAATTAATGAGACACGCGGACGTGGCAATGTACCGTGCCAAACAGGAAGGCCGAAATCGCTTCTGCTTTTTCTCGCATGATTTAGAAAGTTCGCTTATGGAGCGCCATCATTTAGAGACTCGCTTAAGAAAAGCATTAATTAATGATGAACTTTTTGTGCATTATCAACCTAAAATTGATTTACAGACAAACATTATTATTGGTGCTGAGGCTCTCGTTAGACTGGCCAATGATGAGGGTGAGCTTATCTCTCCCGCAGAGTTTATTCCATTAGCGGAAGAGTCCGGTTTAATTATTATGCTAGGTAAACAAGTGCTTAATAAGGCTTGCGCTGAAGCTAAACGTTGGTTAGAAATGGGCCATACGATTCCTATCTCGGTGAATGTGGCCGCGGCACAGTTTGCTGATCCCGACTTAGCCGGTATGATCAAGAAAGCACTATTGGACCATAATTTACCGGCGCATTTACTTGAATTGGAAATTACCGAAACTGCATTGATGATTGATGCAGCGGACATGCAAAACAAGTTGAGTGAGTTAATATCATTAGGGATTAAGATTGCTATTGACGATTTTGGTACTGGTTATTCCAGCTTGGCCTATTTGAAAAAGTTTAATGTTGATGTAATGAAAATTGATATGTCGTTTGTGAAAGACATGCTCAACAATAAGCACGATTATGAAATTGTGAAGACGATTATTTCATTGGGCAAATCGATGGGGTTAGTGCTAATTGCCGAAGGTGTTGAAACTAAAGAGCAAAGCCACGCATTAGTTGAATTGGGATGTTTTATGGGCCAAGGTTATTTGTTTAGTCGCCCACTCAGCACCGTTGATTTTGAAGCCTTTATATCACAAAATAATGTGCTAGAAGTGTAACTTACATTAATGAAAAAGCGGTGATTGGCTTAATTTGAGCCGCTTTTGAGTTAATAGAAATGAAAAAGCCCCATTGCATCCTTTGCGTTGGGGCTTTTGTTTGCATTGTCTGTGGTTATATTTATGCCACTGGGGTATCCAACACTCCAATGCTATCAACCTATACCAATTGATGCTCCAGAGTGTTGTCAAGCTCGTGATTATTATTGTTTTGAGCTTGTCAGCCAGAGGCCGGAATAAAAATGACGTTATTAGATTATAGAGTCTGGGGACCCAATAACGCCTGAACTGTTATGTTAGCAGTCGTCCTTAACGGCTAACGGTAGAGCGATAAAGCGGCAAGGATGCAAGATATTTTGCGCTTATTTTTATTAGAATGTTTGTTGCTGTGTGTTATCAACTTGCTGGGGGACGAGTTGTTGACACGGTCAAACATCCTTGCCAAAACGTTTTTGATACTTAGTTCCACTAATGGTGACAGTAGCGCCGTCAATGGCGAAAGCTAAAATACCTAATAAAAATGACGTTATTGGATTAATAGAGTCTGGGGACCCAATAACGCCTGAACTGTTGTGTTAGCAGTCGCCCTTAACGGCTAACGGTAGAGCGATAAAGCGGCAAGGATGCAAGATATTTTGCGCTTATTTTTATTAGAATGTTTGTTGCTGTGTTATCAACTTGCTGGGGGACGAGTTGTTAATACGATCAAACATCCTTGCCAAAAACGGTTTTATGTTACTAACTTGCCATAGCTTGTAATTGTTGACTTAACTGGGCAATCTTTTGTTGTAAATAGGCTATTTCTGATACGATCGCGCCTTTGTTTTCTGTTTGGCGACTATCATTACTTCTGACCCATTGATAAACAGTTTTAGCCGACACACCATATTGTTTTGCTACGTCGGATAATAATCGATTATGGTTTTTGACTTCATTAATCACTTGTCTCTGTAAGTCGACTGGATATTGTCTCGCATTTGACATATTCATCAAATAATTTCCTTCTGATTTATCTATGTTTACCTGAGCGAGTTTCAACTTCATCCCACTGACTGCAACCGAGATGTGCTAAGAAAAAAATGTTTTGACGGCATTGTGCAATGACATTATTTACCATGACATTTATCGATATAATGCTACGTTTTACGGTTATTTTATTCATCGCTATCTCCTATAGTTACAATGGATTGCTTAAAAAATAAACTACTACTTAATGGGTATATATTCTTATATGGAAAGCTTGTGCCAACTTTGATAAATATTTTTAGTTGTTATTTATCATATGGTTATGTGTTTTGTGTGGTTTTGTTATTTTTAAGCTTTCAGCCAAATTGGTGCAATTGCACTAATTTGGTGAGCGTGCTCTGCCGACAACCCATTACGGTTGTCATTGTCGTCGCGCAGTATGGACGACAAATATGGCAAAAAAAGGTCACCTTAATGACAAGATGAATTCAAGGTTATCGTTGAGTGAGTTGTTGCCAGTTGATGATTGGAGAAACGTTAACAAAGTGGGGCTGAGAATATGGCCGTAAAGATTATCAGAGAGCTAAGCACTCGGTGAATGAGTTTATGTGTGAAAAAAGCCTTATGCGTATAGAAGCGTCGTCGACGTCCGTAAAATTGCGCTAGGCTGCGCAATTAACGGATGACATGATACATAAGAGTTAAATCAATGAACTAGTTCATTAAAAATAGTGTGGCTAGGCCTAAAAATGCAAATAAGCCAACGACATCGGTTACTGTGGTTAACACCATGCCACCTGCGAGCGCTGGGTCTATATTTAATTTTTTTAACATTATTGGGATGGTGGCGCCAGCAAAGCCTGCTACCGTCATGTTAATCAGCATGGCACTGCCAATTAGCCCTCCTAATGCGATGTCATCTTTCCAAAGCCATACCGCAAAAAATACCAAAATAGACCACATTATGCCGTTCAATAATCCGATGCCTAGTTCCTTGCCGATTAACCAACGCGAGTTACTTTGGCCAATATGCCCAAGTGCAATACCACGGATCACTAGTGCTAAAGTTTGATTGCCTGCAACTCCACCCATACTTGGTACTATGGTCATTAAAATCGCGATGGTGGCAAATTGCTCCAAAGTGCCTTCAAACATATTACTCACAGATGAGGCTAGTAATGCAGCAAATAAATTGATGGTCAGCCATAGAGAGCGTCTTAGAGTACTTTTGAGCACTGGCCCAAAGGTATCTTCATCATCATCCATACCAGCCATTCCCATCATTGAATGTTCGGCATCTTCGCGGATCACATCAATAACGTCATCGATAGTAATTCGGCCAAGTAATTTTGCTTGGCTGTCGACGACAGGGGCAGATATCCAATCCATTCGTTCAAATTTTTGAGCCACATCTTTGTCAGACATCTCTACAGGAATACTTTCTAATTCTGTGTCCATAATACTGCGGACTGTTACGCTTGGATCGCATGTGAGTAAATCGGCTAATCTTACCCCGCCTAAAACATGATCTTGGCGGTCAACGACATATAACGTATCCGTTGTATCGGGTAAATGTCCCCGTTGTCGTAAATAGCGTAATACCACTTCGATATTGACATCTGGCCGTAGGGTGACGGTATCGGTATTCATGATACTGCCGGCAGTATCATCCGGGTAACGCAATGCTTGCTCTACTCTATCTCTGTCTTGGCTTCGCATTGATTTGAGTACTTTCTTGTAAACATCATCGGGTAAACTACGAAGAATATAGGCGAGATCATCTGTATCCATGCCTATTGTGGCCTGGGCAAGCTTCTCTGGGGTCATGCTGCTAATTAGGGAGTCTTTAAGTTCTTCGCCTAATTCATCAAGAATTTCACCAGCATATTGTTGATCAATAAGTTGCCATAACACCTGACGATTTTTGGGCGGTGATGATTCGAGAATAAGGGCGACATCGTTAGGTGACATGGTATGTAGCATGTTACGGGCGTGAACAAACAGGCCGCTGTCTAGCGCTTGAACCAGTTGATTGAGACGTTGTTCTGTTATCTCATTGTCTAGGTACTCTTTACCCATATATCTACTTCCTATTCGTCATACTTATATTATTCAGTATGTAATTATTCTGGGTTTCTCAGGTTGTACAGTTCAAGGCGTATAAATGCAGAAATAGCTGTCTTTACGTAAGACGATGAAATGCAGAAAGAGAATACTTAAATACTTCTGCGGTGAAATTCTGCAGCAGCCAATGCTGCTTTACATACTATAGACGTACCACTTCACGGAAGCAGAATTACACTGGATCCGTTGCTAGAAGCGGCTCTGTCTTTATCATGTTAAACACTAAACTCCCGCAGAATGGAATGATACTAATGAGATTGGCATCAACTGCATGAGATAAACCTAAGGGCTAATATTTTTGAGGGACTGATGTCTATTGGTGATCATCAATGTCGTGACAGTTTGGTTAGTAGAGACCGCATGCAATAAGGATAACGGTTATTTAAAACATGAGTAACTGCAGCTATTCACAAATTACAGGCTATTTATAAATTTAATTCGATTAAAAATTAACAAGATTCATCAAATTTAGCATTAATGAGATCACACACTGCGTTTAATGCCACTTCAGCATCAGGGCCTTGAGCAGTAACAGTAATCATTTTACCAATACCACTTTCAAGCATTAATAACCCCAGCACACTTGCAGCGCTGGCATTTTTTTCACCTTGAGTTAAGGTGATGTTAGCATCAAAATCCGCAGCTAATACTGCGAGTTTTGTTGCTGCGCGGGCATGTAATCCCAATTTATTTGAAATGGTCACTTGGCGTTCAAGTTTGATCATTGACGCGATCCTATGCTCACTTAGTTATTAGTATCACTGATATTTAACTCTCTGTGGCGAGCATTAACCGTGTGTTTACTACCTTGTCTAAACCGTTTAGCTAATTGATCTGCAATATATACCGAACGGTGCTGACCACCAGTACAACCAATCGCGATGGTAAGGTAACTGCGATTATTACGTTCTAGATGTGGCATCCAAGTTTCAAATAGATTTTCAATTTGCCAAATAAACTTATTCACTAATGGCTGACGCCCTAAAAACTCTTGTACGGGTTCGTCTAAGCCCGTAAATGGACGCAGCTCAATTTCCCAGTGGGGGTTAGGTAAAAAGCGTACATCAAACATAAAGTCAGCTTCTGTCGGCATTCCGTGTTTAAAACCAAAAGATTCAAAGTTAATCACTAACTCTTTATCAACACTGCCTAATAATATTTGCCTAACTTGGTCGCTTAATTCGTAGATATTTAGTGCAGAAGTGTCGATGTAGTGATCAACAATTTTTGCGATCGGCTCGAGTAAACGGCCTTCTAATTTGATCGCTTCTTGCAGTGAAATATGATTTTTAGATAATGGGTGCAATCGACGTGTTTCGCTGTAACGTTTAAGCAATACTTTGTCATTGGAATTTAAAAAGAAGCTGATAATTTCAGTGTCATTCTCAAGTAGTGCCAATTGGTCTTGAAGCACTTTACCTTGTTCTGCAATGTTACGAACATCAACACTAATCGCAACCAAATCATTGCTGCCCTTAAGCTGGGCTAATAATGTGCCAATAAGTGGTAAAGGCAAATTATCAACACAATAATATCCTAGGTCTTCTAATACTCTCAGGGCAACGGATTTTCCTGAGCCTGAACGTCCCGATACTATGACAAGTTTCATGCAGTAATAACCTGATAAAGTTCTGTTGCGTCGTGAGTTTTGCGAAGCTGTTTCAATATTTGCTTATCGCTTAACTTTTGGGCCATGCTTGATAACGTGCCTAAATGTTGTTGGCACTGGTCGGCAGGTACTAACAAAGCAAATAAAAGATCCACGGGCTGCTTATCTATTGCATCAAAGGCAATGGCTTCTTCACATTTAATAAATATCGCGATAGGGTGATCGATGGTCGTTAATCGACCATGAGGTATCGCAATGCCATTTCCTATACCTGTGCTACCCATTTTCTCTCTCGCTAACAGGCTTTCAAAAACCTCTTGCGAAGACAGGGTTGGGTACTGGGCAGCGACTAAATTGCTGATGAGTTCCAGTACTTTTTTCTTACTGCCCGGTGTGGCACAGGTAGTGCATTCCGGCTGCAGAATGGTACAAAGTTCCATCGTTAGTGTTTTGTATTCTTCTCTTTGTGTTTAATTACCTGACGGTCGAGTTTATCGATCAGGGCGTCTATTGCAGCATACATATCAGTATTTTCTGACATTGCAAAAATCTCTGCGCCATTAACGTTGATTTTAGCTTCTGCTTTTTGTTGTAATTTTTCTACATTGAGCACAACGTGTACATTATGGATCTGATCGAAGTGCCGTTCAAGCTTTGAAAATTTACCTTGGACGTATTCACGTAAAGATTCTGTGATTTCGACATGATGTCCAGTCAGACTTATTTGCATAAAAAATCCTCCATTGCCTAGTAGGTTATAAACTCTTACGTTGGTTTGAGGGCGGGATCATCATTGCTTCACGGTATTTTGCAATCGTACGACGCGCAACGTTTATGCCCTGTTCTGCCAGAAGCTGAGCCATTTTACTGTCGCTCAGTGGTTTTTTCTGGTTTTCTGCGGCAACCAGCTTTTTGATAAAAGCACGAATGGCTGTAGATGAGCATTCCCCGCCATCGTCAGTACTGACATGGCTAGAGAAGAAGTATTTTAGTTCAAACAACCCTCGTGGGGTGTGCATATATTTTTGTGTGGTGACTCGTGAAATGGTCGATTCGTGCATCTCTACTGCTTCCGCAATATCATTGAGCACCATAGGCTTCATGGCTTCTTCGCCATATTCAAAAAAGCCTTGCTGAAATTGTACAATGCAATTTGCCACTTTAAGTAAAGTATCGTTGCGACTTTCAATACTTTTAATAAACCATTTAGCCTCTTGCAGATGGCCTCGAATAAATTGACTATCCGACGGGTTTTTACTGCCTCTAGCCATGGCCGCGTATTGCTGATTAACACCAATTTTAGGCATGTTGTCTGGGTTTAACTCTACAACCCAGCGGCCATTTTTCTTTAATACAGTGACATCGGGAATAACGTATTCATCATCCATTGGGGTAATTAATAAACCAGGACGAGGATTGAGTGTCTGAATTAGAGTGATTGCGTCACGTAATTCATTTTCTTTTAGTTTTGTTTTACGCATCAATAATCTGAAATCACGGCCAGCAATTAAATCTAAATAGCCTTTAATTAACAAACGAGCATTATCGATATGTGGTG
Source organism: Shewanella sp. SG44-2 (assembly GCF_014164215.1). NCBI lineage: Bacteria > Pseudomonadati > Pseudomonadota > Gammaproteobacteria > Alteromonadales > Shewanellaceae > Shewanella > Shewanella sp. SG44-2. The sequence goes on along the minus strand of NZ_JACJEU010000026.1, from coordinate 40,471 downwards.
TGTCGTTAGAGAATTGTGCTAATTGAATAAATAGACATTCACTTAAATCACGTGCAGCAACACCAACAGGGTCAAAGTGTTGAACGCGTTTTAATACCGCTTCAACTTCATCAAGTTCCACATTTTCATCACCCATGGCTTCAAGAATATCTTCGGTACTTTGGGTTAAATAACCGCGTTCATCTATGGCATCAATAATGGCGGTGGCAATGGCGAGATCAGTGTCTGAAAATGGGGTAAGATTTTTTTGCCATTCTAAATGTTCGTACAAACCTTCGGTCGTTTCACCTTGAAAGGGCATGTCGTCATCGCGCATGCTCGCACTGCCTGAACCTGACATTGGTGAGGCTGTGTACACTTCGTCCCATGTGGTATCCATGGCTAAATCATCCATGGTTTCTTTGGTCATGGATTCTGCAATGTCGACAGTGGAAGTGTCTTTTTCGACATTAACAATGCTGTTGTCACTAAAGTCGGTATCCGCTTGGTCGCGATTTTCCTTTAAGGAGTCTTTTGCTTCAGAAAACTCATCTTCTATTTCAAGTAATGGATTTGAATCTAATGCTTGTTGGATTTCCTGCTGTAGCTCCAATGACGATAATTGCAGTAAGCGAATGGCTTGCTGCAATTGTGGGGTCATGGTTAAGTGTTGACCCATTTTAAGTTGGAGTGACGCTTTCATTTACCGCTTATCCCTAGATGATTTTCAATAAAAATGACAATCTCGAAACTGTAATGGATTGCCATATACATCAATGACATTTAACGTTGTTTAGGTATCGTTCAATGAAATGAGTTAGCTAGACTAAAGGCCAGTAAAGTAACTATAGCTTGAATTGTTCACCTAAGTACACAGCACGAACTTGTTGATTACTTAATATCTCATCAGGTGTGCCTTCGGCGATTAAATTACCCTGGCTAACGATATAGGCCCGCTCACAAACGTCTAGCGTTTCACGTACGTTATGGTCGGTAATTAATACCCCTAAACCGCGATTTTTAAGTTGTTGGATGATTTTTTTAATGTCGATGACCGAAATAGGATCAACACCAGCAAAAGGCTCATCAAGCAAAATAAATTTTGGATTAGCAGCTAAAGCGCGCGCAATTTCAACTCGACGACGTTCGCCACCCGATAACGACATGCCTTGGCTGTCGCGTATGTGAGTAATGTGGAATTCTTCGAGTAGATGCTCAAGTTGCTCAATACGTTGGTCTGTACTGAGCTCTTTGCGAGTTTGCAGTACGGCCATTATGTTGTCGTAAACGGTAAGCTTGCGGAAAATACTGGCTTCTTGTGGTAAGTAACCTATACCTTTGCGGGCGCGCAAATGCATTGGATCGGCAGTAAGGTCGTCATCGTCAATTAATATCCGACCTTTATCGCTTTTTACTAAGCCGACAACCATATAAAAGGTGGTTGTTTTACCTGCACCATTAGGGCCTAAAAGACCGACAATTTGGCCGGTTTTAACCGTTAAGCTCACATCTTTAACAACCTGACGAGCTTTATAGCTTTTTGCTAGATTTTCAGCGGTTAAGGTAATTTGGGTCATGGTTTGATCTGCTTGTTAACAGGGATTTCAGGGAGCTTTTGCTTTGGCGCCGACTCGTCTTGGAAATTCTCTGGTTGAATGATGGTGATTACCCGATCTTGTCCTGTACCAGTACTTTCGGCAATCAGCTCTTGAGCACTGATGTTGTACTTGATTTTATTACCGGTAACCTGGCTACCAGATTGATCCAATTTGGCGTTGCCTGTCAATGTGAGTGTAGTGGTGGCAAGGTCATAGCTAATTTCGTCAGCACTTGCGGTACCAATTTTACCGTCATCTAATTCTTGTGAAAATGTAGCAGGGGTGCCAGTAGCAATTAATCTCTTGCTGGTGCTGTTTTCAGGGGTAAACGCCCGTAACTGATCTGCATTGATATTAATCGTGCCTTGGACAATTGTCACCGGACCATTAAAAACAATTTGATTGTTTTTAATGTCGGCAGACTGACTGGCGGAAGCGATTTTCAATTCTTGTTTCAGATCACCTTGTTTCGCTGTGGCTGGCAAACTCAATATGCAAAGTATGCTACTTAGTAACACAACATTGGCGCGAGTGTGGAGACGATTAATGTGGCTCATATGTTCCTTCTACCTGGCTAAGTAGCGATAATTTTTGCGAATTCAAGTCGGCATGCAAGCCTAAACCTTGAATAATAAACCCTTTACCTTTGATGTACACCATCTCTTGTGAGGTGCCTATCATAGTGGTTAAATCCACCGTAATGGCTTGGGTACTCAGTGACTGTAGAGGTTCTTCTATATCAATGGCATCAATAATAACATTATTTTCTAATGTGACTTTGCTGGTATTTTTATTCAATTGCCCACGGTCTGCACTTAATTGCCATTGTGCTTTACCATTTTCAGGGAAAATGAGGTAGATAGGTTTGGTAAAGTGAGTGATGTCGCTTGAAGCGTAATGCTCCATGTGCTCCGCGCTGACTCGACTTTCGACAAAACCTAGTTGATTGAATTCTGTCGTGCGTAGGTTATCTGCAACAAAATCTGGGCGCTCAATACCGCGTATTTGCACCGCATCCATTTCACTGCGTTTTATTTGTGCTTGCCAGTACAATATAAAAGCAAGCCCAAAAAAAGCAATAATACCTAGCGAAACTCTACTCATATACTCATACCATGAGCACTGGCAAACTTATCTTGGCTTAAGAGTAATAAATCGGTGAGTTCACGCAGTGCGCCATGGCCACCGTTAAGAGTGGTTGTCATATGGCACTGTTGTTTGACAAACGGATGACCATCACCGACACAAACGGCTAGCCCTACGGCTTTCATTACGGGTAGGTCTACCATGTCATCGCCAATGTAAGCCACTTCATCTGCAGTCACATTATAAAGAGACAATAATTGCTCAAAAGGCTCAAATTTATTATCAATACCTTGATAAATATGTGTGACACCTAATGCTGTCATGCGGTTCTCAACAATCTTAGATTTACGTCCTGTTATCACGGCAACATGAACACCACTGGTAAGCAAAGAACGAACACCATAACCGTCACGAGTGTGGAACGCTTTGAGTTCTTCACCTGCATTACTGAGGTAAATACGTCCATCTGAAAATACCCCATCGACATCACAGATTAACAGTTTGATTTTTTGAGCTCGCTGCCATATGTCATTACTGACAGGGCCGTAAAATCCTTGGTGAAACGAAGTTGATTCTGACATGATTAAATGACTCCAGCTTTAACCATATCGAGCATGTTTAATGCTCCGATCGGTTGATGTTTTTCATTAACGACTATCAGTCCGTTGATGCTCTTTTCATCCATGATTTGCAGTGCTTGTGCTGCTAAAATACCAGCAGGGCAGGTAACACAGTTTTTAGTCATTACGTGAGCAATAGAAGTGGTTCGAAGGTTCACGTCTGCATCAATAACCCGGCGTAAATCGCCATCGGTAAAAATGCCTACGAGTTTACTGGCATGGTCGACTACAGCCGTCATGCCAAGGCCTTTTTTAGATATTTCATAAAGTGCGTCAGTAATACAAATATCATCATTGACGATCGGTAAATCATCGCCTTGATGCATGACATCATCGACTTTTAGTAATAATTTTCTTCCAAGAGAGCCACCTGGGTGTGATAAGGCAAAGTCATCACGAGTAAAACCTTTTGCTTGTAATAAAGCAATGGCTAATGCATCGCCCATAGCCAAAGTAGCTGTGGTGCTGGAGGTGGGGGCTAATCCTAATGGACATGCTTCTTCTTGCACTTGAATGCATAAATGGATTTTGGATAAACGTGCCATATTAGAGTCTGGTTTGCCAGTTACAGCAATCACAGGTACACCCATGCGTTGGATAACAGGCATTAACGTTAGTATTTCGCTTGACTCACCAGAGTTGGAAATGGCGAGTACAATGTCATTTTTGGCTAATGCGCCCAAATCGCCATGACTGGCTTCTCCTGGATGAACAAAAAATGCCGGTGTGCCAGTACTGGCAAAGGTCGCGGATATTTTGTTACCAATATGGCCAGATTTGCCCATTCCCATGACAATCACTTTACCTTTGCACTGCATGATCAATTGACATGCTTGGTCAAATTCAACCGAGTCTACATATTGATATAAATTATCTAAGGCAGCTTTTTCTATATCAATGACTTTACGGCCCCATTGACGAAATTGAGTGTGATTTACCATACGACTCTCTCTGTTAGCTTAATACTTTACCTTTATGCTCCAATCTAATGCGACTGAAATACAACAATTTGGTACGCAATAAAGGTGATTAATAATAGTGCGCCATGCCAGCGAGTAAGTTGTTGCTTAGCGCCACTGGATAATACTAAAACGGCTAATGCTGCACTGGTGCCTAATACCATATAGAAATCTCTTCCACTGGCTGAAGCATCTATTTCACCAGGAGAAATCAATCCTGGTAGTGCCAGTACCGCAAGAATGTTAAATAAGTTAGACCCAACAATATTACCAATGACGAGGTCGTGTTCTTTTTTTATGACTCCAGCAATACAGGCTGCTAATTCAGGTAAGCTGGTTCCTACTGCGATAATGGTTAAGCCAATCACAAGATCTGACAACCCATAAAACTTTGCAATACCCACCGCGCCATCAACCATCCAACTTGCTGATAGGGGGAGCAATATAATACCGACAACTAGCCAAATGATAGCATGAAAGGTTGGCACATTTTTAGGGATCTCAGATTCAAGTTCATCATCTAAGCTGTCTGGGGTTTTATCATGAGTAGCTTGCCAAATAAAATATCCCATCAACAGCAAAAGTAATGCGATGAGCATGATACCTTCTGCTTGTGTCAACACATTATCATGCAAGGTGTAACCAGCAAATACCGTCGCAGCTAACATGATAGGTATTTCGCGTTTTAAGGTCTTCGAATCTAAGCTAATGGCACCTAGTAAGGCTGTTAATCCTAAAATTAAGGTAATGTTAACAATGTTTGAGCCCAATACGTTTCCAATAGCGGTATCACGCATGCCATCCATTGATGCGGTGGCGGCAACAAACATTTCAGGTGCAGAGCTGCCCATCGCAACGATGGTGAGTCCAATTAACATTGGAGGTAACCCTAAGTTACGGGCAAATGCAGCCGCTCCGTAAACAAATCTATCCGCACTCCAAACTAAAACAGCAAGGCCAACAACTAACATTAGGATATTAACTAGCATGTGATTCCGATAGTAGTAATTTATTAACGTGCATTTTCGCTGGATTTTTATCAAATTGAAAGCATTGCACAGTAATTGTCCACGTAATGATGGGTGATGATATGGATATAGTTGTCGCTTAATCGACAATTACAGTACAATTTGCCTTCAACTTAAAGCAAGGAAGGCTGTTATCTCCTCAACGCCAATGTCTGATATGAGCAAATCAAGTAATAAACCTTTGGTAGAAGTTAACCATTTAGCGTTTAGCCATGGTTCACGCGTGATTTATGAAGATATTTCTTTATCGATCCCAAAAGGTAAAGTAACAGCAATCATGGGGCCCAGTGGTATCGGTAAAACCACCTTGTTGAAATTGATTGGCGGACAGTTAACCCCCAGCAGTGGGCAAGTCCTATTTGATGGCCATGATATACACAAGCTTAAACGCAAAGATCTATTTGAATTGCGTAAGCGCATGAGTATGCTATTTCAAAGTGGTGCAATGTTTACCGACCTTAATGTTTTCGATAATGTTGCGTTTGCATTAAGAGAACATTCTGGATTGCCTGAAGATATTATTCGCACCATTGTATTGATGAAGCTTCAAGCTGTCGGACTTCGTGGCGCTGCATATATGATGCCTAACGAGTTATCTGGTGGTATGCAACGTCGCGCTGCATTGGCACGAGCGATTGCACTAGAACCAGAGATGGTACTGTACGATGAGCCCTTTGCCGGACAAGATCCTATTTCAATGGGCATGCTCGTAAAACTTATTCGTGAGTTGTCGGATTCATTAAAACTCACTTCAGTAGTGGTTTCTCACGATGTAGATGAAGTATTAGGTATTGCAGATTATGTCTACGTAATAGCAGACAAAAAAGTCATTGCACATGGTACTCCAGAGCAATTACGTCAATCTGACAATCCACAATTGGTTCAGTTTATTCAAGGTGCACCAGATGGCCCTGTGCCATTTCATTATCCTGCTGAGGATTATCAAGAGGAGCTACTTCGTGGGTGCAATTGATTATATTGCCGACATTGGCAAATATGCACTGAAAATAGTGTTGGGTTATGGTCGAGCTGGCATTATGTTATGGCGCGCGATCGTACATGTTCCTCGCATTAAAAAAGGCACTCCATTACTGATTAAACAGGTTTATGTGCTGGGTGTCCGTTCGATGGTCATCATTTTAGTGTCGGGTTTGTTTATCGGTATGGTATTGGCTCTACAGGGATATAATATTCTGGTTGAGTTTGGTACTGAAGAAAGTTTAGGGCCTATGGTGGCGTTAAGCTTGTTACGTGAACTTGGGCCAGTTGTTGCAGCGTTATTATTTGCTGGGCGAGCAGGCTCAGCGTTAACCGCCGAAATTGGTTTAATGAAATCGACCGAACAATTGTCGAGTTTAGAAATGATGGCAATAGACCCGCTAAGGCAAATCATTGCGCCGCGCTTTTGGGCGGGTGTGATTAGTATGCCATTACTGGCGTTGATGTTTAGCTTAGTGGGTATTTTGGGTGGACATTTAGTCGGTGTTGAATGGAAAGGCATCGATAGCGGTGCATTTTGGTCTATTCTTCGTGCGTCAGTTGAATGGCGAGAAGATATAGTTAACTGTTTGATCAAAAGTGTTATTTTTGGTGTGGTGGTGACATGGATTGCCTTGTATCGAGGTTACGAAGTCCAACCCAACCCTGAAGGCATCAGTCGCGCAACAACTTCAACGGTTGTACAGGCTAGTTTAGCGGTTTTAGCACTGGACTTTTTGCTTACGGCAATCATGTTCGGAAATTAAGATTTTTTCATTGTTTAGATTAATTTAAGTGGTTTAAGAGTATGTTGACACGGAAAATAGAGTTAATGGTAGGCGTGTTTTTGTTGTCAGGTTTATTGGCATTTTGTGTATTGGTATTCAATGTTGCAAATGTCGAATTAAAATCTAGCGCCCAGACTTATGAGTTGGTAGCCGAGTTTAACAATGTCGGCGGTTTAAAGGTGCGTTCACCAGTAAAAGTGGGCGGTGTTGTTGTCGGACGTGTGACTGATATTACCCTTGATACTCATAAACTAGTGCCTATTGTGACGTTAACAATGGATAAGCGCTTTGATCAATTTCCTGAAACCAGTAGTTTGGCCATTTTGACTTCAGGCTTGCTTGGCGAGCAGTTTATTGGTTTAACACCTGGTTTTATGGACGATGACATTTCGATGCTTGCCAATGGTGATAAAGTGCATGACACGCGTGGCGCATTGATTTTAGAAGATTTAATTGGTCAGCTGTTATACAGCATGTCATCTAAAGATAAATAGGAACGCTATTATGAAAACGTTTTTTAGTTGTGTTATAGCTTTATGCCTAGTTGGCAGCGCCGTTATCAGTCAAGGTGCTTCGGCTGCTAATGATGAGGTGAACACGAGTGATCCTTATGAGATGATCAAACAAGTCGCCAATATGACCTTTGATCGGTTTAAATCAGATAAAGAATTAATTAATGCCGATTTAGGTCACTTAAAAGTGATTGTACGTGAAGAGCTTATGCCTTACGTCGATTATAAATATGCTGCATATAAAGTTATGGGCCAGTATTTAAGTGATACAACCGTTGATCAACGTAATCGTTTTGTTGAGGCTTTTGAAGGCTATTTAGTTGCCACTTATGCTCAAGCATTAACAGAATATACCGATCAAAAAGTCGCATTTGATCCACCGAGTGATTTTAGCGATGAAAAAATAGTTGAAGTGAACGTGCAGATTATCGAAAAAGGTCGTCCACCGATTAAAATTCAATTTAAAGCGCGTCGTTTGAAAGACAACACTTGGAAAGCATTTGATTTAGTGGCGGAAGGCGTGAGCTTACTCGCCTCTAAACAGTCTGAAATTTCTAATTTAATCCGTCAGCAAGGTATTGAAGCGGTGATTACAATGTTGAATGATAAAACTCAACAGACTATTGATCGCCAACCAGCAAAAGAAGCTGCAGCTGCGTGATTACTTTCAATCAACAAGATCAACGTTGCATTGTCAGCGGTCGATTAACACAAGATGAAGTAAAACAATTGTGGCCTAAACGCCATGAATTGTTTACTGCATCGACTCAAGTGGTAGACTTATCAGCATTGGAATACGTCGACAGTGCAGGTGTTGCATTGTTATTAGCGTTTATCAAACTACATGCTTCAAGTAGCCAAGAAACAAGTGTGTCACGTCAATTGGTTAATCCAAGTGAGCAGCTCAAGAAAATGATTGAGCTTTATGATTTAGACGCTTTTTTTCAGCCAAATATAGTTTCAAATAGTAAAGGTAATTGATTTCATGGAATGCAAGGTTATTGAACAGATTTTAACAGAGGCGTTGTCGCTCACTGAAGCACATGTGACCTCTGATGGCAGCCATTATAAAGTAGTTGCCGTGGGTGAATGCTTTGAAGGCATGAGCCGTGTCAAACAACAGCAAGCGATTTATACCCCTTTAGCTGAGCAAATTGCCAGTGGTGAATTGCATGCGTTAACGATTAAAACTTTTACGCCTACCCAGTGGAAGCGTGAAAAACTTTTCAATATGTAACAACTGAGACTCACAGTGGATAAATTAACTATTAAAGCCAGCAACCCTTTAGCTGGCGAAGTCGTGATCTCTGGTGCAAAAAACGCAGCATTGCCAATTTTAATGGCTGGTGTATTAGCTGAAACAGATTTTATTGTCTCAAATGTGCCTAGCTTACGTGACGTGATCACTAGCTGTGAACTCCTTCGCTGTTTAGGCGCAGAGGTTGAAGACTTGGGCGGTAGCCGCATTCGTATTTCAACCACTAATTTAAATGAATACTGCGCCCCTTATGACTTAGTCAAAACAATGCGTGCTTCTATTCTTATTTTAGGTCCATTGCTTGCCCGTTATGGAACTGCAGATGTTTCTTTGCCTGGCGGCTGTGCTATTGGCGCACGTCCGGTGAATCTGCATTTACATGGTTTAGAGTTAATGGGAGCTAAGATTGAAGTCAAAGAAGGCTACATTAAAGCGCGCGTAGATGGTCGTTTAAAAGGCGCCCATATCTTTATGGACATGGTCAGTGTCGGCGCAACTGAAAACTTGCTTATGGCCGCTGCGTTAGCGGATGGCACCACAGTGATTGAAAATGCTGCCCGTGAGCCTGAAGTCACTGATTTAGCACATTGCTTAATTGCTATGGGTGCAAAAATTACTGGTGTAGGCACTGCGACCTTAAAGATTGAAGGGGTTGAGCGTTTATCGGGTTGCGAATATCGGGTTATGCCTGATCGCATCGAGACCGGTTCCTTCCTGGTTGCCGCAGCTGTAACACGTGGCAAAATTCGCTGTGTATCTGCAGACCCTAGTGCATTAGAAGCGGTATTATCAAAGCTTGAAGATGCGGGGGCTGAGATCACTACCGGCGAAGATTGGATTGAGCTTGATATGAAAGGTCAACGTCCAAAATCAGTTAATATTAAAACGGCACCATATCCTGCATTTCCAACCGATATGCAAGCGCAATTCTGTGTGTTGAATGCTCTAGCTGAAGGTACTGGCCGTGTTACTGAGACGATTTTCGAGAATCGTTTCATGCACGTTCCTGAACTCATTCGTATGGGTGCGGACATTGAACAGGAAGGCAATACTTGTATTATTCATGGTATTGATCGTTTAAATGGCGCGCAAGTGATGGCGACAGATTTACGTGCATCTGCCAGCTTAGTCATTGCAGGCTTAATGGCTGAGGGAACGACAACTGTGGATCGTATCTACCATTTAGACCGCGGTTATGAGCACATTGAAGCTAAGTTCCAAGGCTTGGGTGCTGAAGTCGTTCGAGTGAAGTAACCACTGTTTAATTCACTAAAACCGCACTATTAAGTGCGGTTTTTTTATATTTGATAGACATAAAAAGGCTTTAATAAACCCTCACAGTACCGTAAGAAAACTGTTGTACAGATCACTCCTTAATTATGCAAAACTGTTAGTCTATTGTGATGGGCACTTTTATCACGTTTAACATTTATTTATTTTACGGCCTCGTTTTTTTTACGATTGGTTGCGTGGTGGTTTTTCGAAATTTTAAGTACAGCCAGCTATCTATTTCTCCGACGTTATGGGCCCTAGCTCTATTTGGTTTTTCTCATGCTTTTCATGAATGGTCTGAGCTATATGTTATCTTATTCAGTGATGAGATCTCGCCGAAATATCATCATCTAGTACAGTGGTTAAGAATGATAAAACTGTCACTTTCATTTGCAGGATTAATTATTTTCTCTTGGCTGCTATTCCGAATTTGTCCTAATCCATTTTCAAAAATAGGCCAAATTATTACCGCCGCAGTCGTGATTATCTATACTTTGGTGATGTTGTTCTTTTTTCAAGGGTGTTCAGTACTGGCAGATACATTTACAGAAGCAGCCCGCTACACTAGGGTTTTACTTGGCTTCGGTAGTGCCACACTTGCTGGGGGCGGTATTGCTATTTATGGCTATCAATTACGCCAAAAAAATCACGAATATGGGCTGTATTTTGTTGCGACTGGTGCCGGGTTATTTATCTACGGTGTATTGGCTGGTTTAGTGCCGACAGAGCTTCATTCATCCGTACCTGTGTTTAGAACCTTAGCTGCTACATTAGTGTTAGTCACTTTATATAAAGCACTCAATATTTTTGACATCGAGAAAGAGATGGCTACAGAGGCTAAGCTTAAGCGGGCTATTGAAGCTGATAAATATAAAGCCATTGGGCATTTAGCAATGGGAGTCGCCCATGAGATTAATAATCCTTTAGCTTCTTCTATTTTGGCATTGGATTTACTAGAGCGAAAACTGCCGGTTAAACTGGATGAATTAATGGATTATATTAGTCGAGCACGTTTAGGGATTAATAGGGCATCTGTTATCAGTAAAGAGCTGCTGGCCTATGCCCGCTCTGATTTGAGTCACGCCCAAAAAGTGTTTTTTTATGATGTCATTGATGGGGCAAAGCAATTACTGAGTCATAAAATTATGCCTTACGTTATCAATGTTAACTGCGATTCATCATTGAGTATTACGGGGCAGAAGGTGAAACTGGAAGAGTTATTAATTAACTTACTTAATAACGCCATGGATGCCAGTGGCAATAGCGGTGATATCGATATTAGCGTTACTGGTGATCAGCATCAGATATTATTTGAAGTCAGAGATTATGGCGAAGGTATGGATGAACAAACCCTTCTCCAGGCTACAGAGTTGTTTTTTTCAACTAAACCAATAGGCAAAGGCACAGGTCTTGGGTTAGCTATTTGTCATCAGATTATCGGTGCTCATAAAGGTAAAATGAAAATTATCAGTGCCAAAGGTATAGGTACGAGAGTATTAATCAGTTTTTCAGTAGGGATATGTGAATGGTAAATGTGCTGATTGCAGAAGACGATTATGAACTCCGTCGAAATATGGTCGATATTCTTCAACTTGAAGGTTATCAAGTCACCGACGTTGATAGTGCCGAAGCTGCTATTGCTGCTTGTGAGCGGCACAACTACGATATTGCCCTATTAGATTTAGTGATGTCAGGTATGACTGGGGTTGAGGCTATTTCCAATTTACGTCAACTTAATCCATTCATGGCAGTGGTCATTTTGACAGCTTATGCTACGGTTGATACAGCAGTGGATGCGATGAAAAAGGGGGCTGATAATGTGATGACTAAGCCTTTTAATAGCTCCGTTTTAATTATCACCATAAAGCGCAGCATTCAAGAAAAGCTATTATTAAAAACAACCAATGATATCGATCCTGATAGTGTCTATGCAGCACTAGCAAACGTCCTCCGTCGCGAAACACTTAAGCAGTTAGGTACACATAAACAGCTAAAGTTTATGGATCTTTGTCGATTAGTTGGGGTTGCAGACCATACCAAATTTAATTTCCATTTACGCCAGCTTAAAAAAGCAGGTTTAGTGATGCAAAATGAGAACAAGATCTATATTTTAACAAATACTGGTAAATTCGTGTTACAAAATCACAACTTGTCATGATGTGGTTAATATTTGTAAATCATAAGCTTATTGTTCATTTGATAATAATAGTTCACAGAACATTAAAGACAGTGAACTATCATAATCTATCTCTTTATAGGTAATCCGCAAATACTGAGTGTATGTCCAAAGAGACATATCAATCACGCCCAACATTGTGCAGTGATTGAAAGCCAATTTGAGGATGAACTGATGAAAACACTAATTCCATACAAAAAATTACTCCTAGCCAGCATGATTACCATGCTTGTGGCTTGTGGTAGTGACAATGATGATGCGGTTATTCCCCCTCCCGCAGAAAATAACCCACCTATTGCCGTTGCTGATTTTGCCAACGTTTTAGCAGCAGAAGTCGTGACAATTGACGTGCTAGCAAATGACACCGATGCCGATAGCAACTCGTTGACAATCGTTTCTGTTGATTCTGTTAGCGCAGTGATTAAAGATGGCAAAGTTGACTTTACTGCTGGCGCTGAAGCTGGTGAAGTGACTTTCAATTACACTATAACCGATGGCACCGATGAAGCATCTGCAGTGGTAACGATAACAGTAGAAGCGCTTCCTGAACCAGAACTACTAAGCTACGTCGGATCCGCTTCTTGTGCTGGTTGTCACAGCGGTGAGCATAAAACATTTGTAAAAACTGGTCACAACTTCAAAATCCAAAAAGTGATTAATGGTGAACAGCCTGCATTCCCTTATACCCCTGAAACAACTATTACTGGAGCCATTGATCTGCTTCAATTTGCCGGCCCAGATGGTGACGGTACTACCAATAATGCGCTAGGTGCACCTGTTAGCTATAGTGATGTTAGTTATGTTGTCGGTGGCTATCACTGGAAGATGCGTTGGCTAGATAAAGATGGTTATATCGTTACTGGTACCAATGTGCAGTACAACATACGTAACAGTGATGGAACTCTTAACGTACCTGCAAACCATCTTAATGATCCAGATGTCATGGGTAACTATAAAACGGGTGACATGAACTACCAATACAAGTGTGGTAATTGCCATACTACCGGTTGGAAGAGCGCCACAGATGTTGCCAGCGGTGATATTCGTAATCCAGATCGTCAAGATGACCTACCAGGTATGGGCGGCACGTTTGCCGAGCAAGGCGTTCAGTGTGAAGCGTGTCATGGCGCCGGTAGTGAGCATGTCAAAGCACCTTCTAAAGACAATATCACTAAGATTGCCGTTGCTCGTATCACGGAAGATTTCCTAGCCGATGATATGGGCTATGGTAAAGCGGTCACGTGTGCCGAGTGTCATACTCGAGACGGTGAAAAAGATTACCCAACGTATATTAGTAAATATAACGAAGCGTTCCCTGACGGAAGTCAAGTAGGCGGGCGTATTATCGCTAGTGGTGATCTTGCACAGCATCATCAAACTGGCGATGAAATACTAGGTGTAGTACCTGAAGATCATGGTACTTATAATGCAGGTGACGAAATTGGTCCAAAGAGCGCTATGGCGTGTACAACTTGTCATGATTCTCACAAATCAACTGTTAATCAAGATAGTGTAGATGGTTTACACACTGGTGCCGTAAAAGAGTGTACAGCTTGTCATACTGGTGCTCTGGCGAAAGAGTTTACCGTTGGATTACATGAGTTTGTGGCAGAGTGTACGGACTGTCATATGCCGAAACTTGCTAAGAGTGCGGTGACTCATTTAGGTAAGGATGGAACGACAGTCTTTGGTGACGTGAAGTCTCATTTGTTTACGATCGATTTAGACCCTGCAGCGAAGCAGTTCACTGCAGATGGCAAGTTCCAGATGCCTTGGTCTACCGCGCAGTACTCTTGCGGTGAGTGTCATGCTGATGTCGCTGATTATGCTGGAAAGTTGCCAGGTGGTAAAATGCACAAATAAAAATTAGCTCTGAATTAAAACCATGCAGTTTTTCTGCATGGTTTTTTTATTGTTAAAAGATGAAGTCGTTAATACTCTAGTTTTATACCAATCTCATTAAATATCTGGTCAGTTCAGAGTTTCTCAGTTTTTTCAATTCAAGGCGCATTGATGTAGAAATGGTTGCTCCATTTTAAATCGATGCAACACAGAAGTGGAATATCTGAGAGACTCCATTCAGGCGGGTTTCAAAGTCCTTTATGCTTCGTGAAATTTTTCAAAATAAGACATTCCCACCATCCATGGCGGTCAGATGCTGGAGGTAGAGTAACGCAGGATCTTATTACCGAGAATCACTATTCACTTCAATCATCTGCCTTGCCTACAGCACTTTGAACTCCCGCAGAAAGATCACATATATAATGGAATTAGTATTAAATGATTTAACGAATTAACCACTTAATGAAAAAAGCCATCAATTTTATTTGATCTATTTATAATGGTTGATTGTTGCGCAACACAATTACATTGATAACTATTCACCAAGGCAAAATAGCTTCAAACCATCATTTAGAGTTATTGCCATATCCGCCAGTGTTCAAGCTAGCGCGATTACCTAATAGATCTAACATTAATGAATGTAGTAACATCAACACTACTTAAACAGTCGAACAAACTACAGCTCAGCGTTAGAAGGAAAACGATTACCCGCGCACTAAAAATATTAAGTAACTATTCACCAAGTTAAAATATTTTCAAACGATCGGTTTTAGTTATTGAACGAACTCGCCAGTATATTTAGATAGTGATATTAACTGATAGTAGTAGCGCTAGCATTAACGAATTTAAACAGCATAAACATCACTGACATTGTTAAACAAAATGCAGCTCAACGATAAGAAGAAAAAAAGCTTACCCGCAAACTAAAAAAGATCAATTGATTTGGTTGTGGTATTGATTCTGAGGAATAAATTAGAACCAAGAGTAACAATAGTCTTATCAGACCTTCAGAAGAGATTAATCAAGATCAATAGTCCTAAGATAAATCAGATCAAAAATACTTAGCTGTTCTATGAGTATGCAAGGACACGGATTTTTGCTTAATTCGATATGACTTATCGACTTGCCAAAAGCAACCTATTTCAATAAGTCACGCCGTTGAATTATAGCTAAAAATAAATTGTCGATATTTTTATTGGCATTATTCAGGGTTAGTGATCTTTTCAGCAATAATCACTGGCAGTGTTTGTTTTTTACCTTCACGAATAATGGTCATGTTAACTTTAGTTCCCGGTGTGGTTTCTGCAATTCTGTCCATTAACATTTCAACACCAGGAACATCTTCGTCATTATATTGAGTAATAACATCTCTAGGTGATAAGCGTGCACGTGCAGCCGGCCCATCAGGATCAATACCGGTAACCAACACACCTTTTAAATCAGGCAAGTTGAGTATCTGCGCCATTACAGGGTTTAACGGCTCACCCGAAATACCTAATGCGCCACGAATAACCCGGCCATGCTTAACCAATTTATCCATAATACTGTGGGCTAATTTAATTGGAATCGCGAAACTAATCCCATTGCCACCATTATCACCGCCCACTTGGAATGCGGCAGTATTAATGCCAATTAATTCACCACTGGTGTCGATTAATGCGCCGCCAGAATTGCCTGCATTAATGGCGGCATCAGTTTGTAGAAAGTCTAAGTAACCTGAACTTAAGCCGTTACGTCCTGTTGCACTGATAATCCCTTGGGTAATGGTTTGGCCAATATTATAAGGATTGCCAATGGCCAATACCACATCACCTACTTGGGCGAGCTTATTAAGATTAATCGGCACGATAGGTAAATTGTCACCTTCAATCTTGAGCACTGCTAAATCAGTTTCGGGATCTGAACCAACCACTTCAGCAGTAAATTTGCGCCCATCTTGCAGTGCAATCACAATCTCATCAGCTTTTTTTATCACATGGTAATTGGTTAACACATAACCTTCTTTACTCATTATGACTCCTGAGCCGAGGCCTTGAAGTGAGCTTGAATTGAGTGGATTATGTTGATCAATGCTAAGGCTATAAATATTCGCAACGGCAGGGGCTGCACGGCGGACCGCTTTAGCAAAAGATAATTCTGAGCCATTATTGCTTACATTCGTTAAGCTATGGTTGAGCGAGGAGTTTTGTGTCAAAGAGGTTATGGCTAAGAAAACAGCTGCCATGATCAGACCAAATACCACAGCTTTAGTTATATAGATGCAAGTGTCTTTTAGGTTCATGGCGTGAATAATTGTTAAAAAAAATGGCTGTTATATTAACATAGCTCAAAAAATTAAGCATCGACCAAACGTTTGCCGATGCTTAATTCCTTAACTGATATCACACTCAATAATCGAATGATTGTCATCGAGTGTGATCTAGTGGGGTGACGATACTAGCGTAAAACAAGATATAGCAAGTTGTTATCACGTAATATTTTTAGCGCGACAGAGCTTTGATTATCTTTCAGCATTTCTTTTAATGCTTTAAGGCTGGTCACTTTGTTGCGGTTAAGCCCCACTATTAAGTCGCCTTTCTGTAAACCACTCATTGCAGCTGGCGAGCCTTGAGCAATCTCAGTTATCTGGATTCCTTTCTTGCTGTCCTCTAGCGTTGCACCTTGTAACATTGGATGCACGTTACCCGCTTCTGCCTCGACTTTATCCGCTTCACCTAAAGTTGCTTTAATGGTCTTTTTATCACCGTCACGAATTATACCAAATTCGACTTCAGCACCAGCGCCCATAGTGGCCACTTTTGCACGTAGTTCTTGGAAGGTTTTAATGCTGCGGCCATTAAGGGTGACAATAATATCACCCGCTTTTAGTCCGGCTTTGTCGGCGGCACTCTTTGGCATGACTTCATTCACAAAGCCACCATGTTGAGTGTCTAAACCGAAAGCTTTGGCTAGTTCATTATCAAGATCTCGTCCTGATACTCCAAGCACGCCGCGTCTTACTTCACCGTGTTCAATAATTTGATCAACAAGGTTATTAACCATATTGGCAGGGATCGCGAAACCAATACCGACGTTACCACCATTAGGGGCGACAATAGCGGTGTTAATTCCGATGAGCTCACCTTTTAAATTAACTAATGCGCCACCTGAGTTACCACTATTTATAGCTGCATCGGTTTGGATAAAGTTTTCTAGCATTTCAATGCCTAAACCACTGCGGCCTAGCGCGCTGACTATCCCTGACGTGACGGTTTGTCCAAGACCAAATGGGTTACCAATGGCCACTGCAAAATCACCGACGCGAATTTCATCAGAATCAGTTTGTTTAATAGCTATTAAGTTTTTTGCTTCAATTTGAAGTAGGGCAATATCAGATTCTTTATCTGCACCGATTAGTTTTGCTTTAACTTCACGGCCATCATGTAAACCAATTTGGATATCGTCTGCACCATTGATTACATGGTTATTGGTAATGATGTAGCCTTTGTCTGCATCAATAATAACGCCTGAACCTAAACCTCTAAAAGGGCGTTCTTGAACTTGTTCTTGTGGTGCATTAGGACCAAAGAAGTAGCGAAACACATCCGGTACTCGTTGTTTTGAAACTTGGGTGCCCGATACTGCTACCGACACAACCGCTGGCGTTGTCCGTTCTAACATTGGCGCTAAGCTAGGAATGGCTTGCCCGTCGACGGCTTGTGGAATTGCAGCGAATGATAGCGCGGGTGTCATGGCTAACGATGCAGTTAATAACGCAGCAGAAAGTAAGCTTAATTTGGTTTTCATCTATGGATAGCTCCTGTATGCATTCAAGTTTGATAACATAAAATATGTGGCTTGATGGCATGATTTCAAAGTTAAATATCGTTAATCATTTTTGTTAGTGTGTTGCCGTGAGTTTGTTTGGTGATGTCCTAAAATGGTGGGCATGTCAGCGCAATGATAAGCAAACAATAAGCAAATTTACGTTAATCAATCAGAGTAGTGGTCATCGTGTTAGTTCCATTTTTATTAACAAAGGTTAATTTGATCCGTTGAAGCCATTACTCGTATTGATTGTTTAATGTTATTATTCGCAGCAATTATTTGATGTAAGAGAGTCGTAATCGTGTCGCAGTTAACCCCTTGGCAGCATTATCAGCAAGACCTTACCCGAGATGATTTTTCACATGATGCCGCACAAGAACAAGCGGTTAAGTCACTACAACGAGTCTATGATGAATTAATTGTCGCGGCTAAACCTGCATCTAGCGTGAGTAAATTATTTAGCGCAATAGGAATCAAGTCGACACCTACACCAGTAAAAGGTTTGTATTTATGGGGTGGCGTTGGCCGAGGTAAAACCTATCTGATGGACACCTTTTTTGATGCATTGCCAACAGATCGAAAATTACGTGCTCATTTCCACCGCTTTATGCACCAAATTCATAATGACTTAGGTGAACTCAAAGGTGTGCAAGATCCTCTGCTTACTATTGCAAAAAAGATGGCTTCGCAATATCAAATTATCTGTTTCGATGAGTTTTTTGTGTCGGATATCACCGATGCCATGCTGCTAGGAACGTTATTTCAAGCATTATTTAAAGAAGGGGTTGCCCTCGTCGCTACCTCAAATATCATTCCTGATGAATTATACAAAAATGGCTTACAACGGGTGCGCTTTTTACCTGCCATAGCCTTGATTAACCAACACTGTGAAATCTTAAATGTTGATTCTGGAATTGATTACCGTCTGCGTACTTTAGAGCAGGCAGAGATTTATCATTATCCACTCGATGAACAAGCTGACATCAATTTATTACATTACTTTGACCAGTTGGCGCCGGAATCTGAAAAACTTACTGCTCCTATAGACGTTGATGGACGTGCAATTCGAATTCGTCAGCAGTCGCAAGGGGTGCTGTTAATCAACTTCCGCGATTTATGTGATGGGCCTCGCTCACAGCGTGACTATATGGAAATGGCTTGCCTCTATCATACTGTGCTGGTGAGTGGTTTAGAGCAAATGGGCTCACAGCAAACGGGTGATGATATTGCCAGACGCTTCTTGGCTATGGTTGATGAATTCTACGAAAGAAATGTCAAATTGATTATTTCAGCCCAAGTCGAATTGGAACATATTTATACCGATGGCCAGTTAAATTTTGAATTCAGACGCTGTCGTTCAAGGCTGATTGAAATGCAATCAAGAGAGTATCTGGCGCTGGAACATTTGCCTTAAACTTGTAAACGATACTTTTTGAAAAGTCGGGCATTTTTTGATCATCGCTCATTAAGTGATTTATTTGAAATATTATCAAAAAGCAGGTGATCTTTGCTGTGGCTTTGCGTATAATCTGCGACCTGCCCGCGTTAATCCGCCAATTTGGGCGGAAGTTGTAAGCCAATATTCATGTTCGAAGGGGCAAGAATCGGTAATTTTGTGTTGATTGCAACCTGCAGTCGGCATGTGAGACAGAAAATTAACTTTGGGTTTTTGTAATAATGAAGACTTTTACTGCTACACCAGAAACTGTAACTCGTGACTGGTTTGTTGTTGACGCTGAAGGCAAAACTTTAGGCCGTATCGCAACTGAAATCGCAACTCGCTTACGTGGCAAGCATAAGCCAGAATACACTCCACACGTTGACACTGGTGATTATATCATCGTTATCAATGCTGAAAAAGTGACTGTAACTGGTAATAAAGCTGCTGGTAAGATCTACTACTCTCATTCAGGCTTCATTGGTGGCATTAAGCAAATCAGCTTTGAGAAGCTTCAAGCTCATAAGCCTGAAATGATCATCGAGAAAGCAGTTAAGGGTATGTTACCAAAAGGTCCTTTGGGCCGTGCCATGTTCCGTAAGCTTAAAGTTTACGCTGGCACAGAACATAACCACGCTGCACAACAACCACAAGTTCTTGATATCTAAACGGGAGGAGTAAGCAAATGTCTGCAACTCAGTACTACGGCACTGGCCGTCGCAAAACATCTACAGCTCGCGTTTTCGCTAAAGCAGGTAGTGGCAATATCGTTGTAAACCAACGTCCTTTGGATGTATATTTTGGTCGTGAAACTGCTCGTATGGTTGTTCGTCAACCATTAGAATTAGTTGAAATGACTGATAAATTAGACATCTATGTAACTGTAAAGGGCGGTGGTACTACTGGCCAAGCTGGTGCAATTCGTCACGGTATTACCCGTGCATTATTGCAACTAGATGAAGCTTTACGTCCTACTCTACGTAGCGCTGGTTTTGTTACCCGTGATGCACGTAAAGTTGAACGTAAGAAAGTTGGTCTACGTAAAGCACGTCGTAAGCCACAGTTCTCTAAGCGTTAATTCGTTTTTTGGATTCAAAAAACCCAGCATTTGCTGGGTTTTTTATTGCCTAAAATTTATCGTGTAAAATGTGCTTTGTGTGTTAATGAGGTTGTATAGCATCAATGTGAATAGGCCAGAAACATCGGCTGAAAGGTACATAACCTGAACTTGAGATGCAAGCAGCCCTTTGTCTTGCTAACTGCGTTATTCTTTACACAAGCAGGCTTGTAATAGGTCAGCTATTGGTGCGTCAATTCGTCTTGTTAGTAAGATAAATAACAAGTTTGATAGTGGTTAATGACTAAACTTTGATCTTTATAATTATATTCTCATCTCTTAACACTAGTTGAGGTTACATAATTAATGGAATTGGTATCAGTTAAAAAGAGGCTAAAACATGAATTTACCATTGTTAATGACCGCATTTGGCTTAGTTTTAATTATTGAAGGGCTTGGTCCGTTACTTTTTCCTAACAAGTGGCAAAAATATTTATTAGAGCTTTCTACACAAAAGCAAAATGTTCTCAGACGCTTAGGTGGATGTTTAGTTACTGCAGGAATTGTTTTATTGATTATTTTTCAATAAAACACTTGCCTATAACCCCCTAAAATCTGTTAAAATTCTATTTTATACCACAAGACGTTGCAGCTAATAATGGGCAAAAATGTAGTCGTACTCGGCACTCAATGGGGTGACGAAGGCAAAGGTAAGATTGTCGACCTTTTAACAGAACAGGCAAAATACGTAGTTCGTTACCAAGGCGGCCATAATGCCGGTCATACTTTGGTAATTGATGGTGAAAAAACCGTTCTTCATCTTATTCCGTCAGGCATTTTACGTGATAACGTAAAATGTATTATCGGTAATGGTGTGGTTGTTGCTCCTGATGCGTTGATGAAAGAAATCAACATGCTAAAAGGACGCGGCGTACCTGTCGAAGAGCGTTTATTAATTTCTGAAGCATGTCCGCTTATCCTTCCATTCCATTGTGCATTGGATATTGCTCGCGAGAAAGCTCGCGGTAATCAAGCCATTGGTACAACGGGTCGTGGTATTGGTCCTGCATATGAAGACAAAGTATCTCGTCGCGGTTTACGCATCGGTGATTTGTTTAATGCAGAACTTTTTGCGACTAAGTTACAAGAAGTGATGAAGTACCATAACTTCATGCTAACTGAGTATTACAAAGTTGAAGCCGTTGATTACCAGCAAACACTTGATGATGCATTAGCGATTGCTGATTATCTAAAAAGCATGTGTACTGATGTTAGTGAAATGCTTGATGTTGCGCGTAAAGCGGGTGAGCCAATTTTGTTTGAAGGCGCTCAAGGCACATTATTGGATATCGACCACGGTACTTATCCATTTGTGACTTCATCAAACACGACAGCTGGTGGTGTTGCGACTGGTTCAGGTTTTGGCCCTCGTCATTTAGACTATGTTTTAGGCATCATGAAAGCTTATACGACTCGCGTCGGTGCTGGCCCATTCCCAACAGAATTAGCCAATGAAATTGGTGATTATATTGGTGAGAAAGGCCAAGAGTTTGGTGCAACAACTGGTCGTAAGCGTCGTCCAGGCTGGTTGGATGCTGTGGCAATGCGCCGCGCAGTTCAAATCAACAGCGTTAGTGGTTTTTGTTTAACTAAATTAGACGTTTTAGACGGCCTAAAAGAAGTTAAAATTTGTGTTGGCTATCAATATGCTGATGGAACAGTTTCAAAGGTTACGCCTTTGGCTGCAGAAGGATATGATTTAGTTACCCCAATATATGAAACCATGCCTGGTTGGAGTGAAACCACTTTTGGTGCCACAACAATCGAGCAATTGCCTCCAGCGGCAATAAATTATATCAAGCGTCTCGAAGAGTTATTAGAAACGCCTATTGATATTATCTCTACTGGGCCGGACAGAAATGAAACCATGATTCTGGTTAATCCGTTCAAGTAAACTAAACAGGCCGCGATAAGCGGCCTTTTTAATGGGCGCAATTAACGGTAGTAACAGTTTCTATTCAAGAAATACGCTATACTGCCGATGGATAAGTCATGAAAGTGTCATCGAGAATCCTTATGTTGCGTATCTGTTTATTATTGTTGAGTGTGGTTTCGATCAATGTATTTGCGGTGACAGAAGCCGTCGATATCTATAGCGATCAACAATTGATTTCGCTCATCCGCTCAAATCAATATTTACAACGCGTAAAAGCAGACGACTGTCAGCTGGTTCAAGACATTGAAGCCCGTGCAGAAGTATTACAGCAACCCATGTATCAGTTTTTATGGGGCGAAATGCTTAATAACGGTGTTTGTGTCAAGGCTCATCCTTCTCGCGGCATGGCGCTACTGCAAACCTCAGCTGAACAAGGTAGTGCTGAAGCGATGGTAAAATTGGCAGATTATTATTATCGCGGTAAACTAGTGATTAAAGATCCCAATCGTGCAGTGCAATACGTGTTGCCTGCTGCAGCGAACGGTGATTTAACCGCAAGAATGACACTGGTTCGTTTATTTGGTGAAGGCTATGGAAGTCCTGCCGATTATGAACTTGGCTATCATTGGTTATATAACAGTATATTTGATGACGACGCCCAACAGAAAAAGGCCTCGTCTTTATTGCAGATGCTCGCTGCAAAAATGCCCGCCAGTATTGTGGCCAGGGCACAGCAGCCTCAGCTGTACAAACGTTAAAGGCTCCAAAATATGGAGCGAATTATTTGGAAATTGAATGATCAACGATCCTCATTTTGAGAGAGAACAAGACAAGTACGACAATCCTATTCCTAGCCGTGAGTATATTTTAGAATACTTGCGCGCCCAAAAGTCTCCTGTTACCCGCGATAAAATAGCTGAAGCATTATCTATTACAGATGAAGTGCCATTAGAGGCCCTACGTCGTCGTTTACGTGCAATGGAACGTGATGGCCAGCTAGTTTTTACCCGCGGTCAAAGTTATGGCTTACCTGAACGAATGGATTTATTGTCTGGTACCGTTTTAGGCCATCGCGATGGATTCGGCTTTTTTAAGCCAGATGAAGGCGGTGATGACTTATTTATTAATAATCGCGACATGCTGATGTATTTCCATGGCGATAAAGTGCTTGCTCAAAAAGCGGGTACCGATCGTCGTGGTCGTCGCGAAGCACGAATAGTCCGCTTAGTTCATGAGCGAACGGCTGCATTAGTTGGCCGTTATCATGTCGATGGCGGCATGGGTTTTGTGATTGCTGACGACAGACGCATCACCCAAGAAATATTAATCGCCAGCGAAGATACTCTAGGCGCGCGTGCCGGTGATGTTGTTGTGGTTGAGTTAACTCGTCGCCCTGGTCGTTTTGTTAAAGCTGCAGCGAAAGTGACCGAAGTCTTAGGTAAGACAATGGCACCGGGTATGGAAATTGAAATTGCATTACGTAATTATGATTTACCACATACTTGGTCAGCGATTATTGAGAAAAAACTCAAACGTATTCCTGATGAAGTTACCGAAGAAGATAAATTAGGTCGCGTAGATTTACGTCATTTACCGTTAGTCACTATTGATGGCGAAGATGCCCGTGATTTTGATGACGCGGTGTATGCTGAGGCAAAACCAAGTGGTGGCTGGCGTTTATGGGTAGCAATTGCTGATGTGAGTCATTATGTACGCACTGATTCAGCCTTAGATACTGAAGCGCGCTCACGTGGTAACTCGGTATATTTCCCATCGCAAGTTATCCCAATGTTGCCTGAGAAAATATCTAATGGTTTATGTTCATTAAAGCCAAAAGTCGACCGTTTATGTATGGTCGCTGAAATGACCATTTCTGCAGCGGGTAAGTTATCGGGTACTAAGTTCTACCCTGCGGTAATGCACTCTCATGCACGTTTTACCTATACCCAAGTTGCCGACATGCTAGAAGGTGGCGCAATTGCTCCTGAGCATGAAGCACTATTCCCACATTTGTTGTGTTTGCAGTCGTTATATCTGATCTTAGATGAGCGCCGAGCAGAGCGTGGGGCAATTGCTTTTGAAACATTAGAAACCCAGTTCATTTTTAATGAGCAACGTAAAATTGATAAAATTGTCCCAAGAGGCCGCAATCAAGCACATAAAATCATTGAAGAATGTATGATTTTAGCCAATGTGGCGTCGGCGAAATTTGTTAAAAAACACAAAGGTGAAGTGCTATATCGTGTTCACGAAGCACCATCAGAGCAAAAACTGGCTAATTTTAAAGAGTTTCTTGCTGAGCGCGGTTTAAGCATGGATGGCGGATTAGAACCGACTCCGACTGACTATCAAAATCTGATGTTAAAAATTGCTGACCGTCCTGACTTTGAGTTAATTCAGGTGATGTTATTGCGCTCAATGCGCCAGGCCGTTTACAGCCCAGACAACGAAGGTCACTTTGGTTTGGCATTAGAAGCTTATTCGCATTTTACGTCGCCAATTCGTCGTTATCCTGACTTAGTTTTACATCGAGTGATCAAATATTTACTCGCTAAAGAGCTGGGTAATGCCAACGATAAATGGACTCAAGATGGTGGTTATCTCTATCAGATTGAAGAGTTAGATGCATTAGGTGAAGAATGTTCTACCACTGAGCGTCGTGCAGACGAAGCAACCCGTGATGTGAGTGATTGGTTGAAATGTGAATATATGCAAGATCACGTCGGCGACACCTTCGACGCGGTCATTGCCTCAGTCACTAGCTTTGGTTTATTTGTCAGATTAAACGAATTATTTATTGATGGGCTAGTACATATTTCAAGTCTTGCCAGTGACTATTATCAATTCGATCCAATGCGTCAGCGGTTAATTGGTGAAAATTCTCGCCAAGTATATCAAGTCGGCGATCCTGTGACGGTTAAAGTTGCGGCGGTGAATCTTGATGATCGTCAAATTGATTTATTGATGGTAGGTGACAACACTAAAGGTGCGGGTAAAACGGCGCGTAAAGGTAGCAAGCCTACAACCGCACGCCAACGAGTCAATGCTGAAGGTGCTAAGTCAGCACGAGGTAAGTCATCTGCAAAGTCTGATAAACCTAAATCAGATAAGCCTAAGTCAGATAAATCAAAGTCTGACAAACCAAAGTCTGATAAGCCTAAAGCCAGCAAGCGTCGTTCAAGCGGAAAAGCTTCATCTCCAGCGGCAAAACCAGCGGCGGTAAAAAAACCTTCTGCAGTTGCACAAAAATCGGATGCAGCAAAACCAGATTCTAGCGTTAAGAAAAACCCTGCCAAGCGCAGCAAGAGAAAGTAATTAAATGAAAAAACAAGATACCATTTTTGGCATTCACGCCGTTCAAGCTTTGTTAGATAACAGCCCTGAACGTGTCATTGAACTTTGGCTGTTACAAGGCCGTGATGACGAACGCCTAACCCCATTAATTAATCTAGCGTCAACCTTTGGTACAACACTACAACGTGCTGCACGTAAAGTGTTAGATGACAAAGCGGGTAGCTCACAGCACCAAGGTATTGTGGCTCGCGTTAAGGCTGTTAAGCCTTTGACTGAAAAAGATTTAGATGAGTTACTTGATAAAACAGCAGTGCCTTTTTTATTGATTTTAGACGGTGTAACTGATCCACATAACCTTGGTGCATGTTTGCGTAATGCTGATGCGGCTGGGGTGCATGCGGTTATCGTACCAAAAGATAACTCAGTAGGGTTAACTTCAACCGTAAGCAAAGTTGCTTGTGGCGCAGCAGAAACCATACCGTTATTCCAAGTGACTAACCTTGCTCGTACTATGCGTCACTTGCAAGATAAAGGTGTTTGGATTGTAGGTACTGCAGGCGAAGCCGAAGGTAATGTATACCAAGCAGACCTTAAAGGGCCGCTAGCCATTGCTATGGGCGCAGAAGATAAAGGTTTGCGTCGTTTATCGCGCGAAGGTTGTGATTCACTCGTATCAATTCCAATGTCTGGAAGTGTGTCTAGTCTCAACGTGTCTGTTGCCACTGGTGTTTGCTTATTTGAAGCGGTTAGACAGCGTTTAGGTTAATCAGCCATAGATTAGCTTTGCTGCTAGCTGTATAACAAAATAATACGATCAAAAAACGGCGATATTAATCGCCGTTTTTTATTATCTAAAGCTCAAGATATTGAGTGTTTTACAAACTGCTTTAACCTTTTTATTAATTCAAAGCGGCTAATGCGTTCAGTTTAAATAAGTGCACTTTATATATATGTAGCTTAGATAATCAATTAACGTCTACCGATCTCATTATCGACATCTTCGTCATCCAATTCTTCATGCCCCAAACTGTCATCGTTTACTACGCTAGCATAAGCAGTATTATAACCTGCTTGCTCATCGGCATCTTCAAGCTCATCGTCGGTTGGATCTGGCACGCTATCAAATGCATCCTCGGAAGGATTGATCATTTGCTCGTTGACCATTTCAATATCCACACGTGGATCGAATGATGCCGCTAACGGTGAGCTGACTAAATCACCACCGGCCATAATGTAATCTCCAGTGGCAGTTTGCTCGGCTTTTTGGCGCAAATTAATCCACAATAGTCTTACTAATAAGGTAAACGAACACATGGCCATAAACCCATACAGCATTTGGTCACCTAAGACCTGCATTAAACCAGAAGCGACTAAGGGGCCAATACTTGCTCCAATACCGAAGGTCACTAATATGGTAGCCGACAGTCCTACTCGTTCGTGTTGATCTACCCGCGAGTTCGCTAAGGCCGTTGCTAATGGGTATAAGGTGAACGCTAAAATACCAAATAAACTGGTTAATATTAATGAATACACAGAGTGGAATGGAACGACCGTAATAATTAATACGATAACGCCCAATAATGTGCAGTTAATGCGAATTAATAAGCTGCGAGAAATAATGTCAGATAATTTACCCATTGGCCATTGGGCTAACAGCCCAGCAAAAATGGTACAAGACATGTAGAGTGCAACATGTTCAGGGTCAATGCCTTTGGCTGTGGCATAAGATGGCGCTAAACCATAAAAACAACCAACAATCATGCTTCCTAACGCTATTGTCGTTAAGGCTTGAGGTGCGCGTTTCCAATACAGACCCATTTGTAATGGCGCCGGAGTCAACGGTTCTGGGTGGATTCTGCGAGTGATTGAAATAGGCACAATGCATAATGCAAAGCATATGGCGATTAACAGCAGTGGTTCTATGCCTAAATCGGGATATAAGCTAATGGCTCCCTGGCCAGCCATTAACCCTAAGTAAGATACAATCATGTAACTAGCAAACACGGTGCCACGTTGACTATTTTCGGCCTGCTCATTGAGCCAGCTTTCTAACACCATATATTGGCACATCATTCCCATACCAACGGCAAGGCGCAATACTAACCATATGGTTAAGTTGTCGATTAAGGCGTGACCCAGTGCAGATGCTGTGACGATTCCAGCACAAGCAACAAAAGCTCGAATATGGCCCACTTGAGCGATAAGTTTATGGCCAACTTTGGAACCGCACACAAGACCAATATAGTAGGCAGACATCATGCCACCAATCCATATTTGTGGCACTTGCATAGTAGTCAGGCTTAAGCCCAAGTAGGTTGTTAGTAAACCTGCGGCAAGTACCATTAAAAAGGTGGTGCTATATAAGGATGCAAAACTGCGTAGCGGGCTGTCCATAACTGCGCCTTTATTGATTCAGTAGGGCTACGTTAGCCCTACTGATTGATTGTCTTGTTACGCTTCATTTGCGATCAATAATTATTGAAACGTGTACAACAAGTTGAATGTGGTGACGGTGTCGGTGTTTTTACTTTCATCAGGAACCACTTCAGTGTACTTGATGTTCATACCGATTTTAAATGCCCAATCTTGAATAAATGTATTTTTATAACTCATATCAAGGGTTAACGTGTTGTTATCTAAACCTGTTTCAGCTGTTACGTCGGCATTGAAGCTAGTGTACTCTTGCAGTTTTACCGTATATTTAGCCGCTGAACGTAAAATTACATCACGGTTTTCATCAGGGTTTGGCTCTGCAATACTGGCTTGCGGTTGGTCATAACGATAACCTGGGCCAGCTTCAAGGCTCAATTTGGTTTTATAGTTTTTAATTAGGTCAAAACCATAACCAGTAGAAATAGTCGAAATTCGGGTATAAGAACCAAACTCGTTCCAGGTAAATTCACCACGACCAAACACATAACCACGCTCTAATTTATAGTTAGACTGTAAAAACAATTCGTACTTTTCCGCAGTAGACTCAGTTCCATCAGCAGCATAATAAGCCTTTAATGTCGCTTCTTGTTTGGTACTCGGCGAGTCGTAAGTTAAATAAGTACGGCCGTTGAAGTTTTTAGTTTCGTTGTTACCGCTGTTTAACTGTAAACCGGCTTCAACTTCAGCATTAAAACTACTAGGCGGTTCTTGATAATCCGGTGGTACTAATGCCCATGCCGGAGCAGACAATAAAAAGAGGCAGCATGTTGTGACTATGTTTTTCATGGTTATCATTAGAGTGTTTTATTCTTGACGGCGTAAACGCGGTATTTTGGACTGCCGCCATCATACCTGTATTCAAGATTGCTGAAAAGAGTGAGTTAGTGCTTGAGTTTATTGCGCGCTTTATGTATCATCGCGCGCTCAAATCAGTCACTTTAATTCGTTCCTTGCCTCCACATTGGTCTGACTGAGCCAGAAAAGAGGCTACTTAACCGTAAGGAGCAATAAATGCGTCATTATGAAATCGTATTTATGGTTCACCCAGATCAAAGTGAACAAGTCCCAGGTATGATTGAGCGTTACACCGGTGTTATCACCGCTGCTAATGGTACAGTCCACCGTTTAGAAGATTGGGGCCGTCGTCAATTGGCTTACCCGATCCAAGACCTACATAAAGCTCACTATGTTCTTTTGAACGTAGAAGCATCTGCAGAGTCTATCGAAGAACTAGAAACAGCTTTCCGTTTCAACGACGCTGTTCTGCGTAACATGGTAATGCGCACTAAAGCTGCCGTTACTGAAGCTTCTCCTATGGCAAAAGCAAGAGACGAGCGTGATTCACGTCGTTCACCTTCTGATGACCGTAATGTAGAAGAAAGCGCTGAAGAAAACGCTGAATAATTTTTTGTGAATAATCACTTAATGTTGTCTGGAACGATAACTCGTTCAAGGCGATTAGATAGTCCTAGCGGTATAGCCCATGTGGTTATAACGGTAGAACATAAATCACAACGACAAGAAGTAGAAATGTTGAGAAACGTCTACTGTTTGATTCAAGTGGTATTAAGTGGTCCGCGCTTTGATAGCGTTGCAAATAAATTACAAGCAGGTGTGCAAGTTGATGTTGAAGGGTTTCTTTCACTACAACAAGGGCGAAATGGACAAAACCGTTTAGTCTTGCATGCTGAAAATGTCGAATTGAAAACTTAGGAGACTGTCAAAATGGCACGTTATTTCCGTCGTCGCAAGTTCTGCCGCTTCACCTCTGAAGGTGTTGTCGAGATTGATTACAAAGATATCGTTACTTTAAAGAACTACATCACTGAAAGCGGCAAGATTGTTCCTAGCCGTATCACTGGTACCAGTGCTAGATATCAACGCCAACTAGCTCGCGCTATCAAGCGTGCTCGTTATCTTTCTCTACTGCCATATACTGATTTACATCAGTAATATTGCAGTATTAATTATTCCTAACAGAATATTGAGGATTTGATAATGAACGTTATTTTGCTAGATAAAGTTGCAAACTTAGGTAGCTTAGGCGACCAAGTTTCTGTTAAAGCTGGTTATGCTCGTAACTTCCTTTTACCTTATGGTAAAGCAGTTGTAGCAAACGCAGCAAACACTGAAGTATTTGAAGCTCGTCGTGCTGAATTAGAAGCTAAATTAGCTGCTGAATTAGCTACTGCGACAGCTCGTGCTGATAAATTAACTGCATTAGAAGCTGTTGTTATTGCTTCTAAAGCAGGTGATGAAGGTAAATTATTCGGATCAATTGGCAACCGTGATATCGCTGATGCAGTTACTGCAGCTGGCGTAGCACTTGCTAAATCTGAAGTTCGTTTACCTTTAGGTGCTTTACGCACTACTGGTAGCTTCGAAATTGAAGTTCAAGTACACGCTGAAGTTAAAGCTGTAGTTAAGATTGCTATTGTAGCAGAAGCTTAATTACTGTTTAGCTCCATAAAAACACCGCCTCAGGGCGGTGTTTTTTTTATGTCTGCAATTTAATCCCTATCTTTATTGACACGATCTGTTTTAAGCCGTGCAGCTAATCGTTTGGGATCTTTCAATGCCAGAGAATATTCCAGTGAACCTCTATTTGATGGTCACTGGAATATTGTTTACCAGAGTTAGTTTGGCTCTTTTTCAGCCGCTGCTTTAGGGGTTACCACTACAGCCGCTTTGGCAGGTGCATCTGCTGTAACTTCGGACGCTGCTTTAGGTATTACTACAACAGCTGCTTTGGTCGGTACTTTCATTGCAACTTCTGCCGTTGCTTCAGGTGCGACAACCGTTATTGGTTCCGTCGTCGCTTTGACAGGAACTTCAGTCGCAACCTCAATTACAACATCGGGCGCTACTTCAATTACCACTTTGGCTGGTGTCTCAGTTGCCACTTCTGGGGCGACAACCGTTATTGCTTCCGTCGTCGCTTTGACAGGAGCTTCAATTGCAACCTCAATTGCAACATCGGGCGCTACTTCAATTACCGCTTTGGCTGGTGTCTCAGTTGCAACTTCAGGTGCGACTACTGTTACTGCCTTAGTCGTTGCTTTGGTAGGCATTTCAGTTACAGCTTCAGTTACAGCTTCAGTTACAGCTTCAGTGGCAACTTCAGGCAATATTTCAGTTGTCGCTATTGCAGTAACTTCAGTTGCTTCTCCTTCAGTCTTGGTCACTAAGGTTAACTCTTTTATCAAATTATCAGCGTGATCAACTTTATCCATCATCCACAAAATGTAGCGAATATCGACATGTACGGCACGGGTAATCGTCGGGTTAAAAAACCAATCTTTAGTGATCGCTTCGTAAGTTGAGTCGAAGTTAAGACCAACTAACTCACCTTTACCATTTAATACCGGTGAACCTGAGTTACCACCAGTAGTGTCAGCACTTGATAAAAAGTTAACCGGTACAGAGTTAAAATCGGCAGGCTTGTCTAAACAAGACATAAATTGACAACTGCTTTGCTGCTTATATACCGATGTGACGCGATGTTTACCTAAGTCATCAGCTTTAATCGCCGTCAATAGTTTCGCGGGAGCATTGTAAGGTGCTTCGCCAGTATTTTTGGCTAGGATGCCTGCTAAGCGAGTAAATGGTTGCTTGTATAATGCATCTTTAGATTGATAGCCATCAACCATGCCGTAAGTAATACGTAATGTGCGGTTAGCATCAGGGTATACAGGCCAGTTATTTGATTTGTAATAATCAATAATCGCCTTCATGTATTCAGGACGAACAGATGACAATTTACCTGCAAGTAGCTTTTCGCTCTTTTCCAATGCCATGTTAGTGTCATGAATAGCCACCGCTAAACGAATAAACGGGTCATCACTAACTTCAAAGTCTTCAGCTCTTTTACTCATCCACGCCAGACGTTTAGCTTGGTCGGTGAGTTCTGTTAATGCATACAAACCTTCCACTTTTGATTCTAGCTGTTCAAAATTGTCTGAGCTGCTTAAGGCATTATCAAACACTTCCGTTTTTAACGGTTGTCTTACATAGGCTTGTAAATCTTGTAGCCATAAAATTTTATCGACTACGGGATCGAAACTGCTATCGATACGTTTAAGTGCCGCTTTAAACATTTTCATATCGCGAAGCTGAAACCCTGACTCACGTTGATCATTAGGTTTCTTTCTTTCTTTAGCTAAACGGTACAGTTTGCTGGCAGCCTGAAGCATTTCGCTTGATTGGGCATTTTTAAAAAAATAATTGGTTTGCATCTGCTGATGTTTTTCAGCAAGAAGTGCTTCAAGATCATTAATCAGATTTTGGTTCGCGCCAGGATCTTTTTTAAGCCAAGCGAGAAAGTCATTTTCGCGTTGCTGTTTAATACCGACAATATCAGTAGCGTTAAAGCCATCTAATAAGCCATTCAGTTTTTTCATCCGGTTAGCCATGGAAGCCATCGTGCCGGCATATTTAAGTGCGATATCTTTATCTACATCGCCCATCAAGGTAATAGTATCAATTTGCAACTGGTAGCGTTTTGCGTAGGTTGGATATATCCAATCACTGGCAAACTGTAACTCGCTGGTTAAGTTGTAACGGCTGGTAGATCCAGGGTAACCAGCCACAAAAATACCATCGCCAGCTTTTACACCGTCTGCGTTTACTTTTAAGTAGCTTTTAGGCTGGTATGGCACATTGCCTTTTTTAAACGTTGCAGGCTTACCGTCTTTACCCACATAGGCGCGTAAAAAGGTAAAATCGCCTGAATGACGAGGGTATTCATAATTGTCGATATCGCCGCCAAAGCCGCCAACACTTTTGGGTGGTGCATACACTAAGCGTACATCTCGAATGATTAACTGTTTAGTTAAATAATATTCTAAGCCGTGGTGAAAACTGTTAACCGAGCAACGGTAGTTGTCATCAGTTTCGCAAACTTTAATTAATGCTTTTTTATTTGCTTGGATATCTTCAAAGCGTACCAAAGGTTCGGTGCTTAAGTTAGCCATGACGCTATCGGTCACGTTGGTAACTTCTTGGGTAATGTATAAGCGTTCGTTTGGCCCTGCAGAAGGTTCTTCCGCTTGGGTGTTTGCTAAAAAGCCATCAGCGAGGTAATTATGTTCTTTTTTGCTGTTATATTGTATGCCGCGATAAGCACAATGATGGTTTGTGACAACTAGGCCTTGGGGGGATACAAAACTGGCGGTACAATACCCCAAACTGACGACAGCATTCATTGGGTACTGTCCTAAATCGGCCAGTTGTGATGCGGGAATATCAATACCACGTTGCAGGAGTTTGTCGGCAATGGATGGCATTTGATACGGCTGCCATTGGCCTTCATCGGCAAAGGCTAAACCAGATGTCAGCACAAGTGCTGCAACGAATGCGATACGCATGTATTTTCCTTAAATAATTATTTTATGTCCGTTAAACGGAGCTGTTATTCTAGTTGGTAATGACGGCAAATTAAGCTAGACCACGGTGTTATACCATATTTTATAAAGTCGTTGGAAATTGGGAGTGTTAATGTCACAGCAAGGTGCTTTTAAAGCAAGAAACAGGCAAAAAGATGTAGAAGTTAATGCATTAAAGTTGCCGCCACATTCGATTGAAGCAGAACAATCCGTTTTAGGTGGATTGATGCTAGATGCTGAAGCGTGGGATCGTGTTTCTGAAGCGGTTGTGCCAGAAGATTTTTATTCTCGTTCTCATCGAATGATTTTCACGGCTATGCAACGTTTAATGGAATCGGGCCAACCGCTGGATTTAATTACCGTATCCGAACAGCTCGAAATTGAAGATCAATTAGACGATGCAGGCGGCTTTGCTTACTTAGGCGAAATTGCCAAAAATACTCCTAGTGCCGGTAATATTTTATCTTACGCAGACATTGTGCGAGAACGTGCCGTAGTACGTGACATGATTGCCGTTGCCCACGAAATTGCTGATGCGGGTTATAACCCAGAAGGCCGTGATTCAAGTGCATTATTAGATTTGGCTGAAACCAAAGTCTTTAAAATCGCAGAAATGCGTACCAATGCTAATGAAGGCCCGGAAAACATTAAAAGCATTCTTGAAAAAACCGTTGATAGGATTGAGCAACTTTATAACAATCCTCATAACGGTGTTACAGGTGTTTCAAGTGGTTTTAATGATTTAGATAAAATGACCGCAGGCTTTCAGTCTGGCGACTTAATTATTGTTGCCGCGCGTCCTTCTATGGGGAAAACCACCTTCGCGATGAACTTGTGTGAACAAGCCGCCATGAATGAAGACAAACCAGTGCTTATTTTCAGTCTCGAGATGCCGTCAGAACAGATTATGATGCGTATGTTGGCCTCACTTGGCCGAGTAGACCAAACCAAAATCCGTACTGGTCAGCTAGACGATGAAGATTGGGCGCGCGTGTCTTCAACCATGGGTATTATGCTTGAACAAGGTAAAATGTACATCGATGATGGCTCAGGGTTAACCCCAACCGAAGTGCGTAGTCGTGCCAGACGTATTGCGCGTGAGCATGGCGGGTTATCAATGATCATGATCGATTATCTGCAATTAATGCAAGTGCCGTCGTTAAAAGATAATCGTACCTTAGAAATTTCAGAAATCTCTCGTTCATTAAAAGCCTTAGCCAAAGAATTAGAAGTACCTGTTATTGCACTGTCACAGCTTAACCGCTCGCTAGAGCAACGAGCCGATAAACGCCCAATTAACTCTGACTTGCGTGAATCGGGTGCGATTGAGCAGGATGCCGATTTGATTATGTTCATTTATCGCGACGAAGTGTATAACGACAGCTCTGAAGATAAAGGCACCGCAGAAATTATTATTGGTAAACAGCGTAACGGACCTATTGGACGTATTCGCTTGGTATTCCAAGGCCAATTCTCTCGCTTTGATAATTATGCTGGGCCGCAATTTGAAGAAGATTAATCATTGATTAGATTGTATTTGTGTTTTTAGTATCGTTATTTATGATATTAGCTTATCTCTGTTAGTGAGGTCGCATTTATGGCACTAAACCTCCTAACAGACAGTAAGACGCGCCATGTTTTTTATTGTTTAATTAAGGCAATCTATTGAAACCTTTTCCTCGTGCAGAAATCAGTCGTTACGCATTGCAAAGTAACTTGGCACAACTGCGCCTTATTGCGCCCAATAGTAAAATTATGGCAGTGGTTAAAGCCAATGGTTATGGCCATGGATTATTAAATGTTGCTGAATGTGTTGGCTTATTAAATTATGTAGAAAGCGTCTGCAAGTATCATGGCGGCGCAGATGGTTTTGGATTAGCAAGGCTTGAAGAAGCGTTGCAACTCAGAGAAGGCGGTGTAAAAGGTAAGCTTTTATTATTAGAAGGTTTCTTCCGTCAGTCTGATTTACCCACACTGGTTAGCCACAATATTGATACTGTGGTTCATCATGAATCGCAATTGCAAATGCTTGAAACTATCGCGCTAGATAAGCCTGTCACCGTATGGATAAAAATTGATACTGGTATGCATCGTATTGGCTTTAGTCTTGAACAATTCAACAGTATTTATCAGCGCTTGCTGGCTTGTCCGCAAGTGGCTAAACCGATTCATTTAATGACCCACTTTGCATGCGCCGACGAACCCGATAATCCTCTCACTCAAACGCAAATGAATGCCTTTGAGCAACAGGTTAGCGGCTTAGAAGGCGATCGCACCTTAGCAAATTCTGCAGGTACCTTATTTTGGCCAACAAGCCAAGCCGACTGGGTAAGACCCGGCATTGCGCTTTATGGTGTATCTCCGGTTGTGGGTGATCGAGGCGTTAATCATCGATTAATTCCAGCGATGGAGTTAGTCTCCAATTTAATCGCGGTGCGCGAGCATAAAGCCGGTGATAGTGTCGGTTATGGTGCATCTTGGACCGCTAAAAAAGACACTCGTTTAGGGGTTGTTGCCATTGGTTATGGTGATGGTTACCCACGTAATGCGCCAGAAGGCACACCGGTGTGGATTAACGGCCGCAGAGTACCGATAGTCGGTCGAGTGTCTATGGACATGTTAACCGTAGATTTAGGTGCTGATGCACAAGATAACGTCGGCGATAGCGTTCAACTGTGGGGTAAAGCACTTGCAGTAGAAGAAGTGGCCGAGTACATTGGTACCATAGCTTATGAGTTAGTCACTAAGCTTACGCCGCGCGTGGTAGTTGAATTGCTCGATTGAGCATGAGATTGATATAAACAATGCCCAATACGTAGATAACGTGTTGGGCATTGTTGTTTTAGATGCTTTTTTTAGGAGCTGTAGTTTTGAGGCTCTGTTGTTTTTAAGAATTGGGTGCCAGTGTTAGATTCAGTTTTTCACTTTGGTGTTAACTTCTAATGTTCGATTAAGAGTCTTCAAAACAAATTTCAATAAAAGCGTTACCGAATTCGTGGCTAAAAGGCATCATGATTTTTTTACCACGCGCTTTATGAGAAATAGTATGGTTTTTACCAGATACAACAGCCGGTGTCGCCATATCAAAGTCGTAACCTTTTTCACTGAGTAAGTTTTTAGCGCCGCCAGTCACCATATTCGTAATTTCACCGACTAAATCAGTCACCTCATCATTAATAAACTCAGGCTTTTCACCAAGCATTTTATTCATGATTTCAAGAATAAGCGGTTGCTCGAAGGTAATCGACAGTGAGCCACGAGTTTTAGGCCCGACCATACCAATCAAGCCTGATACGTCACCTTTTGCAAGGTCATGGTTTTTTAATTGTGGTTTACCTGGCTTAAGATCCATGGTTGCCATGGTTGAGATAACATTGATTAAAGACACAAGAAATGGGTTGATGAATTCAACGTTCATAGGCAAAGCAATCCTTCTACATTTAAAAGAGTGGCATAGTATAGAGAGAGGGCATAAAGAGTGCGTAACGTTACACGGCCCTGTCATTATAGTAGCTGACTAACACAAATACTGACTATATCAGCAAAGTGAAATACAGGTTTAAGCTTAGAGCACAAAAAAGAAATTGATAGTGACATTAATGGTAAAAATATTTCTATACCGTTATTTAGTGTAACAAAAGTCTAGAATGAGCAGTTAATTTACTATGGTCGGTTTAAAGCTACAAGGGCTGAGCTGAGCATCAATTGTTTAAGCCGCCGACTAAAGTTGTTTCTAGCTTGGAGCTAATATTGATTTCCCATGCACTTAAAGTAATTAGCGCGACAATGAAGACTGCACGTTTTGAATATCAAACGATGATAAATTCTGTTAATACCACATCAAAGCGAGGCTCACTAGTTGATAAGCACAGCAACTGATACGCTCGAGTGCATCTTTTTCATCATGCTGATGTTTGATAGTTCATTATGTTAAGTTGTTGACTGTAATTGTAGTGTCTCAGCTTGGGATTTCTATTGGCTAATCATGTTTTTAAGGCTGTGTTGGCTTCTTGAAAAGTTAAGATGATTTAATCGTCTTACATCAATAAGATAGCAAATGTAGGATAAATCAATAACGCAATCACTAAACGTTATGTAGAACAAGGATCAAACAAGTGTCGAAATCTGTAGCAATCACAATAAACGATCAATTTTCACGAGTTGAGTTTCTGAAAGATAGAACGCCAGAAACCACTAATGAACAAGCGAAAAATGCTTTTGCGCTATTATCTGAATATCGAGACGGTGGAATATACATCGCTCATTATTCTGGTTTTAGTGAGTGGGAAAAGCATCCAAAAGGTGACGAGTTTGTTCAGGTTTTAGGGGGAGAAACTACATTGGTTCTTTTAGTTGAAAACGTAGAGCAACGTAACCTTTTATCAACGGGGAAAATGCTGGTTATCCCCAAAGATGTTTGGCATCGTTTTGAATCACCAGAAGGTGTTAAAGTCATGACAATAACGCCGCAACCAACAGAACATAGTATCGAGCAGCCAAACGGTATATAACAAATGAAAATAGGCTGCGTGAAGCCGTATTAAGTACCCAGTATCGCGAGTTGTCCGATTTGGTGAAGCAAAAATGCTGTCGTGCAAAGTGCCGTTGTGAAAAGTGGTAAGAAGATAAACCTTCGTTGACTCTGCTTTTTGCTCCTTAAACTATTGTTGTTTAGATTTCATGAATTTTAATATTAATTTTATTTTGATGAAAAAACCTACCGTTGTACAATAAAAATAACTAAAATAAGAGGTGTTCTATGGATGGAAAATCATTAATCGTTATTTTAATAATGGTGTCAGCTTCAGCTTCTGCAGAAGTCTATAAGTGTGCGGATGGTAAGTATCAAGCAGACCCGTGCGACGACCAAAGTGAACCGTTAGATTTAAGTAATGTAGGTAGTGTGGTTGCACCATCAAGAGGTTACCCTGAAAACCTAACGAACGAGACAATAGATGCAAGGCAGCAGGATAGTGCTGTTAATTCGCGTGATAAAAAAGCTGAAATCGCTCAATACTTACGTAAACAAAAAATTGAACGTGAAATTAGAAATCTCGAAAAAGAACGGAAAAAAGCGTTCAAAGATCGTGATGACAAAATTGAACAATTGCGTACAACTGGTAAGCGAGCTAACAATAATTTAGCGGGTGCAACTTGGCAGCAAAGTCTAGCGCAAGAAATGACTGCAGTTATGCAACAGGGCAGTACAGAAGTCGAATCAATTGATCGTCAAATATCTGCGCTTAGGTCTGAATTAAAACAACTGTAAACCAAATAAACTAATCAATAACCGTGGCTGCCAATAGCGAGTCTTTCTTTACGCGAATTAAGTAATGCTACTTACGTGTATTATCAGCTTTATCATGTTTATGAATGCTATAAGACGCCATAATTTTGGTTCCCCACTTCCATTTGCCCAATGCATTATGGCTCCCTATGGGGGTCCCCCTAGTAACTAAAAACGTTTTAAAATGTGTGAAAAAACTCAAAAAGTGAGAGGCGTTAATTCAGTGAATACAACGTCAAAGCTAGCCATACCAGCAAATACACTCTATCGCACCGTGATCTTTCCCTAAATCAGTAGACACTTGCTTCTCGATGATGGGTTAATGATATAATTAGCCATTACTTAGGGCAGCCCAGTTTTTTTAGCCTAATTTATGACTTCCTTACTGGCTCCTTGTGCAACAACGATTACCCAAAATGCAGCTAAAAAGGTGCATCAATACCGCAAATTATGAGTGTGAAAAATTCAGTGAATACAACGCCAAAGCTAGTGATACCAACAGATACGCTTGATCGCACCTTTTCCATTGCGCCGATGCTGGATTGGACAGATCGCCACTATCGTTACTTTGCACGCCTTATGTCGAGTAAAGCCTTGTTGTATACCGAAATGATCACCACGGGTGCGATATTGCAAGGTAAGGGCGACTATTTAGCTTATAACGAGCAAGAGCATCCTGTGGCCTTGCAGTTGGGTGGCTCTAATGCTGTTGATTTAGCGGCGTGTGCCAAATTGGCTGCTGAGCGCGGTTATGATGAAGTGAACCTCAATGTAGGGTGTCCGTCTGATAGAGTGCAGAATGGTCGCTTTGGTGCATGTTTAATGGCTGAACCTGCGTTAGTTGCGCAATGTGTTGATGCGATGAAACAGGTAACGGATATTCCGATCACGGTAAAAACCCGTATTGGGATTGACGAGCAAGACAGTTATCAATTTTTAACGGATTTTATTGAAACCGTGAGCGCCCAGGGCTGTAGTGCATTTACGATTCATGCGCGTAAAGCGTGGTTACAAGGGTTAAGTCCGAAAGAAAATCGTGAAATCCCGCCGTTAGA
This sequence comes from Shewanella sp. SG44-2, assembly GCF_014164215.1. Taxonomy (NCBI): domain Bacteria; kingdom Pseudomonadati; phylum Pseudomonadota; class Gammaproteobacteria; order Alteromonadales; family Shewanellaceae; genus Shewanella; species Shewanella sp. SG44-2. The sequence goes on along the minus strand of NZ_JACJEU010000026.1, from coordinate 684 downwards.
TTATGATCGGGTTTACCAGTTAAAGCGTGATTATCAGCACTTGAACATTAGCATTAACGGTGGCATTAAAACCCTTGAAGAATCTAAGCTGCATTTAGCCCTGTTAGATGGCGTGATGGTGGGGCGTGAAGCTTATCAAAACCCTTATATATTGGCGCAAGTGGATCAGCAGTTGTGTGGACTCGATACAGCGGTTATTACTCGTCAGCAAGTCATTGAGCAAATGTTGCCGTATATTGAATCTCATTTAGCCCAAGGTGGTCGTTTAAACCACATTACCCGCCATATGATTGGTTTATTCCAAGGATTGCCGGGTTCGCGTGGCTGGCGTCGTCATTTGAGTGAGAATGCTCATAAGCCTAATGCTGATATTGGGGTGGTGCTTAAAGCTGCTGAGTTTGTCGATGCAGCAGCATTGGCCAGTGACGAATCTACTTTAATATAATTCTTTCTATTAATAGGTTATATGCAGAGGTTATATCAGGTAGTTATGCCGCGAGGTATTTCAATAGGATACGTTGTGAAATAAACGCTCAGACGGTCATGTTGAAACCGCTGTTAGCCTATAAAAAGCGCCTTTTATTAGGCGTTTTTTGATTTTGACTCCCTTGTAAAATCAGCTCAAGAATCCATAAAGCCTGCTAGACGCTAGACGCTAGACGCTAGACGCTAGACTGTAGTGGC
>NZ_JACJEU010000025.1:0-63515 GCF_014164215.1 Shewanella sp. SG44-2 | reverse complement strand
TATGCCAAGATGATGGCGCTTCGTTATTGGCAGATGCTAGCAGTGAGTACGACTTATCGAAAGTCAGTGTGCAGCGCTTTAACGGCGTGCACCCAGCTGGATTAGTCGGTACTCACATTCATTTCCTATTACCAGCCAGTATTGAACGCCAGGTGTGGCATGTAGGTTATCAAGACGTGATTGCCTTCGGCAAACTGTTTTTAACCGGTGAATTGTATACCGACCGTATCGTCGCGCTAGGCGGGCCTAATGTATTAAAGCCTCGTTTAGTGCGTACCCAGTTAGGCGCAAAGTTAAGCGAATGGGTAAATGGTGAAATTGACCAGCGACAGTCGCGCATTGTGTCTGGGTCATTATTGTCAGGCCATACCGCTGCAGATGTGTACGACTTCCTAGGTCGATTCCATAATCAAATAAGTGTATTGACTGAAAATGAACGTCAAGAGTTGTTGCCTTGGGTGCGTCATGACAGCAGCAAATTCTCACTTACCGGCATCATGATGTCAGGTTTTAGTCGCACCAAAAAACTGTTTGATTTCACCACTAATGCTGGTGGGTCTCCGCGCGCCATGATGGCGTTTGGTCAACTGGCCCGCGTTATGCCGCTTGATATTTTACCCATCTTGTTAGTACGTGATTTAGTGGTGCGTGATACCGATGAGGCACAACTACTTGGTGCATTAGAGCTAGATGAAGAAGATTTAGCGTTGTGCACTTTTGTGTGCCCAGGAAAGTATGACTTTGGTAAAGAACTTCGTGCTTGCCTAGATATTATCGAGAGGGAAGGTTAATGAGTCAGCAACAGAAAAAGCCCAGCAAACAAGACAGCTATTACGCTCATGGCGACTCGATGCGCAGCTATTTACGTTCGTTGTGGATAGCCAATGGTCGTAGCACCAAAGGTGATGTGCATATTCGTGATGCGATTGATGTTAAGCGCACCATGCACATTGTGGGCATGTGCTTATTTCCTGCAATGTTATTGGGCATGTACAACATTGGCCTGCAGGCTCAAATAGCCATTATTGCCGGGGCAACACAGCCGGATGTATGGCAACTTGCCTTTTATAACTTACTGTTTGGCCCACTTACGCAAAGCGCTGGTTTAATCAGTTTGTTTGCCTATGGTGCCAGTTTTTATGTGCCATTTTACTTAACTGCGTTGGTGGTCAGTTTGGTGTGGGAAGTGGTGTTTGCCAAAGTGCGTCACCAAGAACTGCACGAAGGCTTCTTTATCACCGCGTTATTGTTCTCACTCATTTTACCTATCTCTACGCCGTTATGGATTGTGGCCTTGGGCCTTAGTTTTGGTGTGGTCGTGGCAAAAGAGATGTTTGGTGGTATGGGTTACAACTTTTTAAACCCTGCACTGGCGGGATATGCATTTATTTATTTTGCATACCCAACAGAGGTGGTGTCATTAAGCCAGTTTGTAGCGGTTGATGGCTTTTCTGGTGCAACGACGCTAACCCTTACCGTGGCTAAAAAATTAAGCTTTATCGATGTGAGCTGGTTTAGCGTATTAAGCGACAGTACTTGGTGGGATGCCTTTTTAGGCTTTACCCCTGGTGCCGTTGGTGAAACCAGTACCTTAGCCATTCTTATTGGTGGTGGTATTTTACTGCTTACCCGCGTAGCTGATTGGCGTGTGGTAGCCGGTGTGATGCTAGGTATGATCATTACCGTTTTGTTGTTTAACTATTTCGGTTCTAGCAGAAATCCTATGTCGGCAATGCCGTGGACATGGCATTTAGTCACTGGTGGTTTTGCTCTGGGTATGATGTTTATGGCCACCGATCCGGTAACGGCGTCATATACCCGCAAGGCTAAATTTGCGTTCGGTTTTATGATTGGTTTTATGACCATTATTATTCGTTTACTGAATGCCAAAATGCCAGAGGGCATTATGCTAGCCATTTTGTTTACTAATTTATGGGCACCGTTGTTCGACTATCTAGTCGCTCAAGCTAATATCAAACGGAGACTAAAACGTCATGGCCTTTAAGAAAGATTCAGTCGCTGGAACAATGGTTTTTATCATCATTTTAAGTCTAGTTTGCTCATTTATGATCACCGGTACCGTGGAGATTTTAAAAGAGCGTAAGTTGGCTAAAAAGCGCGAAGAAGTGCAGCAGTTTGTGTTAAAAGCTGCGGACATCGACATCAGTCAAGGTGACTTTAGCGAGTTATTTGCCCAACGAGTAAAGCCTAAGATGGTTAACTTAGCGACAGGCAAGGTAACTGAAAAAGCCAATTTACTTGATTTTGATGAGCGCATGGCATCGATTAACCCAGAAACCTCTTCTAAACCGAAAAAAGACACCGCCAAAATTAAAACCATGGCGAACGACATTCGTATTTTTGAGGTGTATGACACCAATGGCCAACTTGCTAGCATTGTGATGCCTATTTATGGCAAAGGTTTGTGGTCGATTATTTACGGTTACATGGCGATAAAACCAGACTTAAACACCATTGAAAACATCGTGTTTTATGAGCATGGCGAAACCCCTGGTATTGCTGACTTTGTTACCGACCCACAATGGTTAGCACTATGGAAAGGCAAAAAGCTGTTTAATGAAAAAGGCAAAATTGCCATTAAGGTTATTAAAGGCGGCGCTAAAGACGGCGACATTCACGGCATCGATGGTGTTAGTGGTGCGACGCGCACGGGCGTAGGTATTCAACGCTTAGTCGAGTTTTGGTTTGGCGTCGAAGGGTATCAAACCTATCTACACACGTTAGCTGCGGAGGGTAAGTAAATGAGTCGTGCTATTTCAACTCGTGAGATCCTAACATCGCCAATTATGGCTAATAACCCTGTAGCAATACAGGTATTAGGTGTGTGTTCGGCATTAGCGGTCAGTAATTCGATGCAAACTGCATTCGTCATGACACTTGCTGTGACCTTTGTGTTGGTCTTTTCTAACTTGATTATTTCAAGTATCCGCAATTTTATTCCTAATAGTGTGCGGATTATTGCGCAAATGACGGTGATTGCCTCGTTGGTGATTATTGTCGACATGGTGTTACAAGACGTGGCGTATGAATTGTCAAAACAGTTATCTGTGTTTGTCAGTTTGATCATCACTAACTGTATCATTATGGGCCGAGCTGAAGCCTTTGCGATGAAACATCCGCCTCATTTAGCCGTATTTGATGCCTTGGGCAATGCTTTAGGTTATGGCTTAATTTTAATGGGCGTGGCGTTTATTCGTGAGCTGCTGGGGCGTGGTACTTTGTTTGGTCACAACATATTTACCACTATTGAAAATGGCGGTTGGTATCTTGCTAATGAAATGTTCACTTTACCACCCAGCGCGTTCTTTTTAATTGGCGTGATGATTTGGGTCATTAAAATCATTCAGCGTAAGCGCGGATAAGGAAACAGCATGGAACACTATATTAATTTATTTATCCAAGCGGCGTTTATCGACAACATGGCGCTGTCATTTTTCTTGGGTATGTGCACCTTTTTAGCTGTGTCGAAAAAGGTCTCTACTGCATTTGGCTTAGGCATTGCGGTGATTGTGGTCATGGTGCTGGCTGTGCCATTAAACCAAATTATCTACGTCAATATCTTAGCGCCAGGCGCATTAGCTTGGGCTGGGTTTCCTGAGCTGAATTTAAGCTATTTACAGTTGATTACCTTTATTGGGGTCATTGCTGCGTTGGTGCAAATCTTAGAAATGTTTTTAGACCGTTATATTCCAACTTTATATCAGTCATTAGGGATCTTTTTACCGTTATTAACGGTGAACTGTGCCATTTTTGCTGGGGTCATTTTTATGGCCAACCGTGACTATAACTTTACTGAGTCTGTGGTGTTTGCGTCAGGTTCTGCCGTGGGTTGGGCGATGGCTATTGTGTTATTAGCGGGACTTCGTGAACGAATGAAGTTTCATGCTATTCCTGATGGGTTGCAAGGCATTGGGATTACCTTTATCACCACCGGCTTAATGGCTCTGGGCTTTATGTCATTTGCGGGCATTACGTTATAACGCATTGAAGAGAAGGGTTATTTAATGGAAATGGCAATAGGTATTGGCATGTTTACCATAGTGGTAAGTTTGCTAGTGGTGGTGATTTTAGCTGCCAAACGTAAGTTAGTGAACACCAATGATGTCACTATTAGCATTAATGATGACGCTAGTAAAAGCGTGCAAACTCCTGCTGGTGATAAGTTATTGGGCGCCTTGTCTGGGCAACATATTTTTATACCATCGGCGTGTGGCGGTGGTGGTACATGTGGACAATGTCGCGTAAAAGTGAAAGCCGGTGGCGGTGATATTTTAGCGACCGAACTTGATCATATTTCAAAAAAAGAAGCCAAAGAAGGTTGCCGTTTGGCATGCCAAGTTACCGTGCGAACCGACATGGAACTTGAGATTGATGAAGAAATTTTTGGGGTTAAAAAATGGCAATGTGAGGTTATTTCAAATAATAACCAAGCGACATTTATTAAAGAGCTGTTATTAAAAATTCCCGACGGTGAAGATGTGTTGTTTAAAGCCGGTGGTTACATTCAAATTGAAGCGCCTGCGCATAAAGTGCGTTATGCCGATTTTGATATTCCTGAAGAGTATCGTGGCGATTGGGTTAAATACGGTTTATTCGATTTAGTGTCTACCGTTGATGAAGACGTATTACGTGCTTATTCAATGGCAAACTACCCTGATGAAAAGGGTACGATTATGCTAAACGTGCGTATTGCAACGCCGCCTAAAGCTGGTTTACCGCCAGGAAAAATGTCGTCGTATATTTTTAATTTAAAAGCCGGTGATAAGGTAACGATTTCAGGACCATTTGGTGAGTTTTTTGTCAAAGAAACCGATGCTGAAATGGTATTTGTTGGTGGTGGTGCGGGTATGGCACCGATGCGATCGCACATATTTAACCAATTAAAAAGTGTTAAAACCAAACGTAAAATGAGTTTTTGGTATGGTGCTCGCTCAACTCGTGAAGTGTTCTATCAGCAAGATTTTGATCAACTAGCCGCTGAAAACGACAACTTTGTTTGGCATGTTGCTTTGTCTGATCCACTACCTGAAGATAATTGGACGGGTTATACCGGCTTTATTCATACCGTGCTGTATGAGAATTACTTGAAACAACATAAAGCGCCGGAAGACTGTGAGTTTTATATGTGTGGTCCTCCGATCATGAATGCGTCAGTGATAGCCATGCTAGAAAGTTTGGGTGTCGAGTCTGAAAACATCTTGCTAGATGATTTTGGTGACTAAAGCTGCTGATCATTGGCTAATTTAGGTTTGCTAGCCCATGCTTGGTCATTCATATTTACTCATCAAAGTGCTGCTTAGCACCTGTAAATAAGCATATGAACTGAGCGTATCAATAAAAAATCCCCATACTGTCATTGACGGTTGGGGATTTTGTAGCAAATAAGCCTAAGTCTATATTAATGTTCAGAACACGCTCGATAACGCATTACTTCAGCTTTGTTAAAACTAAGCACATTACCGTTTTGTTCAGTAAACAGTAAGTTTTCGCGAGCATAACGCTTAATCGTAGTAGGGCTTTTGTCGAGTATTTCACAGACTTCATTTAAGGTTAAATCATTATCATCACTCATTCCTATTCTCCTTACGTTATGGTTACTTTGACTCGTCTTATGTCGTTAGCATTGAACATTAGAGGTGTATTAACTTGTCATAAAGCAGCATAGTTGTCGAGAGTAGTATTATTAATAATGACAGCGATGCATCATGGCATTAGTGATAATTTGATGCGTGGGAGCAACCTGAGGCTTCAAAGCCACTTGGTACATCGACTCAGCTACCGTTTGTGCGTTAATGGGCTGATATTTTCGTAGCGGACCGATAAATAGAAACGATAAACCACCAAAAAGGGTTTGACCAATATCTTCCATAAAACGGCCATTATCTCGTGGTCCTAATAATAAACTCGGTTGAAAAATATTAAGTACCGGTAACGATAGCGCCTTAAGTGATAGCTCTACTTCGCCTTTGATCCGGTTATAAAACACCGTTGATTTAGCATCCGCACCTAATGCAGTCACCACCATAAATTTAAGAGAAGGATTTGCTTGAGCTTGGATCAGTTTAGCAAAAGCCAATACGGCTAATTTATCGACTTGAATAAAAGCTTCTTCACTGCCCGCCTGTTTGATTGTGGTGCCTAAACAGCAAAACGCATGATCCACTTTTTCTGCTAATGTCAGCTCATGTATTTCGTCAAGTTGACAGCAAATGAACTGCACTTTTTCAGCACCAAATTGATGTTCGACCAAATTAGGTGCTGAACGGCCAATAACCAATACTTTACTATAATGTTCACTTTCAATGATGCGAGTAAGTAAGGTATTCCCCACTAAACCCGTCGCACCTATTATTGCTGCAATCATATAATCCTTTAGAAAGCTAAACCGACTCGCTAGACTCTAATCTGTCGCTCGAACGGTTTCAATAAGAATATTTTGATAGCAATTATTATCCTGTTTGTTAGCTTAGAGTTATTACAAAAAATAGTGATAATTGAAAAATGCGTTTTCAATTATCACTACAACATAGCCAATACCAATAATTAGGATGGATTATGACCCAAGCGCATTTACCGTTAACTGATTTTATTGAATATTCCCCAGATGAAATGCTCAAGCGGGCACAAGATAATTACCAGCAAGTTAAACGACGACATTCAATACGGGCATTTTCTGATAGAGCTGTACCGCAAGCCATTATTGAACAGTGTATATTAGCTGCGGGCACAGCACCCAATGGTGCTAACCATCAGCCGTGGCATTTTGTGGCGATAAATAGCCCGCAGATAAAAGCGCAAATTCGTCAACAAGCTGAGGCATTAGAGCAAGCATTTTATGCAGGTCGCGCTGGAGAAGAATGGTTAGATGCATTAAAACCGTTAGGCACCAATGCCGATAAACCGTACTTAGAACATGCGCCTTGGCTGATTGCGGTGTTCAGCAAAAAACGTACTGAAGGTCTGGTGAACAGAAGAGTAATTATTATGTACATGAGTCAGTGGGGATTGCGACTGGCTTTTTAATTCAAGCATTACATCACGCAGGCCTCGGCACATTAACGCATACGCCAAAACCGATGAGTTTTTTAAGTAAAGTGTGTGGGCGCGACAATGATAATGAACGTCCGTATATGCTTATCATTGCTGGGTATCCTGCCGATGACGCGACCATTCCACAGCATGCTATGGATAAAAAAAACCTTAATGAGATTTGTAATTTTATTTAATGGTCTTCACTGTTAGTCTATGTCCGTTTATAAAACGACCACTGATAACATGATGGTTGGTAAGAATATTGTTGGTAAGAATATTATTGATCTGAATGATCGCCGTTAGAAACGTATTAAAAGGAGTTAATATGAAATTGTTAAGTTCGTTGTTGGTTGGCACTCTAGGCGGGATAGTCTCCATGCTGGCAGAAGCTGACGATGCTCAATCAACCTTAGGCCACTTAGTCAAATTATCGATAACACACAATGATAACTCTATTGGGTTAAGTTGCTTGCCGAGGACTGAAGCCGCGGGGGAAACAGCTGATTGGGTGATTGAGTGTAACCGTTTAGCTTATCAATATTTAATCAGCCAAACTGGCGAAGGCATTGAGTTTAATCGCCAAGTGAATGAAAAGCCTTTTGGTATGGCTGCCGATTTTATGGCGAAAACCTTGATGACGGATCCATCAGGATTTAAGGCGGTCAATATTGCGCAAGAATTTGAGTTTACACATAAGAAAACCTAACCGCCTCTTTCAAGGTATCTATTTTGCCTATTTTTCTGAATACATAATTAACCCGCTATAGCTGTAATAATGCTATAGCGGGTTAATTATGTATTGGTCATTGGTAGTTAATCGGTAGCAACTGTCATCATTTATATAACCTAAACGATTACCTAAAATCAGTCATATAACGATGGTGTGTCTTCAGTGGGACGTGTTTTAAAACGACGATGAAGCCACATGTATTGAGCTTTGTTGCGGTTAATCAGTTGCTCTACAATCTTGTTACCACGAATAGCGTCATCAGTTTCATTGTCGCCGGGGAAATTCTCTAAAGGCGGCATGATTTCAAGGGTGTAGCCTTTATCATCGCTATTACGCTCAACAAAAAAAGGCACCACATTGGCTTTACCTAGCCTCGCCAATGAGGTTGCGCCAGTAATGGTGGCAGCATCGGGTACGCCAAAAAAGGGAATAAACACAGCGCTCGAACGACCAAAGTCTTGATCGGCGGTATACCAAATCACGTCAGGACTGCGCAAACTGCGGATCATTTGGCGCACATCACGCTTAGGCACTAAGCCTTTGTTTGAACGCAAGCGACCTTTAACTTGTAAGTATTCCATCACCGGATTGTTATGGGGACGATACACGCCAATTCCCGGAGCAAACTGGCCAAATATACGCGCGCCCATTTCAAGCGGTAAACAATGCACCGCAAATAAAATCACCCCTTTGCCATTGTCTAAACTCTGACTAACATGCTCAGTGCCTTTAATGGTCATGTGCTGTTGCACGCGCTCATTTGACCACCACCATGCGTTAATGGTGTCAAATACTGCTTTTCCGGTTTCTTCAAAAGTACGCTCAAGCAATTGTTGCTTGTCTGCATCACTCATATCAGGAAAGCATAAATCGATGTTACGCTTAGCGGTGTGGGTTCTTCCGCCTGCAACTTTCATGACTAATCGACCAATGCCACGGCCAATTTTCATTTGCCAAGACAGAGGTAATAGCAAGCTTAAACGCATTAAACCGACGCCAAACCACATAGGCCAATGTTTAGGATGATATAAATCAGAAGAAAATTCGGCTTTCTCGACCACGGACAACTCGTCTAGTTCACAAAAAATTATTTGTTATTCTAACTCATATTTAGATGAAAATTAGGTACAATCACGGTTAAATTTTTACAAGACAGCGAATACACTATGAAGGTTTCTCTCCCAGCTTTTGAAAATGCGCGCGTTTTAGTGATTGGCGATGTGATGTTAGATCGCTATTGGGTAGGCCCTACGGGACGCATTTCACCCGAAGCCCCTGTACCTGTTGTTAAAATTAATCAAATTGAAGATAGACCCGGCGGCGCCGCCAACGTGGCATTAAACATTGCGACATTAGGTGGACATGTCCAGTTAGCGGGCATAGTAGGCCAAGATGAAACCGCACAAGCATTAACCCAAGGGGTAAAAGTGTTTGGCGTTGAACCGCAATGGTTAACGGTAGCAGACAAGCCGACAATTACTAAATTACGGGTATTGTCGCGTAATCAACAGTTAATCCGCTTAGATTTTGAAGAGAAATTTGATAAAGCGACTAGCCAAGCATTATTCGCGCAAAGCGAAGCCATTTTAGATAATGTCGATGTATTGGTATTGTCAGATTATGCCAAAGGCGCCATTGATGAGCCAAAGGATTTTATTGCTAAAGCGCGAGCCAAAGGGGTAAAGGTTTTAGTTGATCCAAAAGGGCATGATTTTGCTCGTTATCATGGCGCGTCATTAATCACCCCAAATATGAGTGAATTTGAAGCGGTTGTCGGTACGGTAACCAGCGAAGATGATTTAATCGAAAAAGCCCAGAAACTGATCAAGTTGCACGACTTTGAAGCTATTTTAGTAACTCGCTCAGAAAAGGGCATGACGTTAGTGTCGCAAAACCAACCAGAATTGCATATTCCAACCGTTGCACGTGAAGTTCATGATGTTACGGGCGCTGGTGATACGGTGATTTCTGCTTTAGCGACCTCAATTGCTGCGGGTGCTTCGTTAGCGCAAGCTTGTGCGATAGCCAATACTGCCGCGGGTGTGGTTGTGGGTAAACTAGGCACTTCAACGGTTAGCCGCATTGAACTGATCCAAGCGTTAGCCCTTAACCATGGCGAGTCTGGTTTTGGGGTAATGACAGAAGATCAATTAGCTTATGCGATGGATCAGGCACGTTTACGCGGTGAGCGTATTGTAATGACTAACGGTTGTTTTGATATTTTGCATGCTGGGCATGTGAGCTATTTACAACAAGCCAAAGCATTAGGTGATCGTCTTATTGTTGCTGTAAATGATGATAGCTCGGTGACGCGCTTAAAAGGCCCTGGACGTCCTGTTAATCCTGTCGACCGTCGTATGGCTGTTTTAGCGGGCTTAGCATCGGTTGATTGGGTGGTGCCTTTCACTGAAGACACACCACAACGTATTATTACCCGATTATTGCCAGACTCCTTAGTTAAAGGCGGCGATTACAAAGTGGAAGATATTGCTGGTGGTGCTGAAGTGATAGCGGCAGGTGGCAAGGTTGAAGTGCTCGGATTTGAGGACGGTGTATCAACAACTGCAATAATTCAAAATATTATGTCACAAAAATAGTTGATGCTTAGATACTGGCAACGGTCATTACTCAAGTTATTAAGCTGTAGCGTTGTTTGCGCACCGTTATTCGTTTGTTACTTTGTTAATGCCAGCCAGCTTATTACGTCTCAGTCTGTGGTTAAAAATCAACTAAAAACCACAACAGTTATGGTTGAAGATGGCTTGGCGAGTGATAACATTCGCCAAGCTTATTTTATCCCAATAGCAACCAAACAAGCGCTAATATGTTCTTTATCTACACTGGTAAGGTGTATTGCGTTACTCCCTGCTTCATTACAACAACAAACGGCTTTTTCAGCTGCCAATATTCGCCGCGCAGTTGGACGTAAAAGTGCGATGGTGCTGGTTGCTGAACATCAAAAAATAGCAGGGGTTATTGTTATTAATCCAGCTAACAATATGGCTGAGCAAAGTGGCGCTATTGGCTTAAAAACTTATCAGTTACCATTAGCCAACCAAATACAATTAACCTTGTGGCACGAAATCGGTCATTTATATAACATTGCACTACAAGGCAGTATTTTACCCTCCTCTTTAACAGAATATCAGCATGAATGGCTAGCGGATTTGTATCTGTTATGGCGTATTGCGCAGCATTATCAGCAGCTCGATTTAGCATGGCAACAGTTCCATCGCCGAAATCTGGCGCTTATCAACGACAGTGGTAATTTGTCGCATTGGAGTGCGCCTCAACTTCAAATAGTGCTCGGTCATTATGATGCTCAGCAATTGCAGGATTTTACTCACTATGAGGATTTTTTAATGGCGGTTTATCCATTAATGCCGGCGTGGTCGCCGCGTGACATGACTGAGTTTTCTAGCTTAGTTCAGCGCACTTTTAGCGCGGTTCAATCTTTGCCAGGGTATATGTTTTGGCGTCAACCGGAGCTAATTGAAGTGTTGTCTCCGACCTTGGAAAGGTTAATGGGTAAGGCAGAAACACAGCGCTGGCTGACAAATCAATTCTTAACCGAAAAATAATATGTAAATTTTTGTTACGTGTTTTTATCACTTCTTACTGCTCATTAAATGGTGATTTTTTATAACCTTTGATTTTAAAGGGTAAATAAATAGTTATCGCGATAATGTTCTGTTTTATCCTGCCTTTCTGGATAATGTACGGTTAAAAATGTTGTAAGTTTGCTAATTCTTAGCAGAATTTTCTGGTTTGGTCTGGTAAGCTCTTGCACCAAAATAATTAGAGAGACCAAGTTTATGGCCAAGCGTTCACGAGTTGAAACTGAGTTAACCGTTAACCAAATTTTAGATGAAGCCTTTAAACAAATCCTCACGATTGGTTTTGAGGCGATGTCTTATACTACGCTGTCTGCTGCTACTGGTGTCAGCCGAACTGGTATCAGCCATCACTTCCCGCGTAAAACAGAATTCTTAGTGCGTTTAGATCAACGTATTGGGCAGTTTTTTATTGAAGGATTAGATTTTTCTTCGATAGCAGCGCTAGAGCAATCATGGGCTGAAGTTATGAAACAACCTGAACGTAAAGCCGTTTTACAACTGTTTTTCAGTTTATGTGGTAGTAGTGACGAAAGCATGAAAATACTCAAGTCGCTTAATATTGTCATCGAAGCTGCTGTGAGTCATTTTGCTGATGTTGGGCGTAAATGTGTTGAGCAACTTATCGGCAATAGTGCATTGGCATTATTACAAGATGTGCCATTACAGCAAGAGTAGTCACTGATTTAAATTCACTAGCTTGCTACAAGCACCAAAAATTTTGGCTATTTAAGTTTTACCCTGTAAGTAACAAATTGATATTAAAATTGACATTATGATCAATACGATATCGAACTGAACATTCCATATTGGTATCTGAGCATTCAACATGTTGGACTGCTTAGATATCATTATGGAATGGTATATTGTGAGCGATTGAACATCGCTCACGTATTATGGTTTACGCTAACTTTCTGCTTTCATATCTGTCACACATTTGCTGCGCTTGCTCGTCATCAAAAGCACGCAAACCGCTTAATACTAAAGTTTTGATTCCGCTACCTATCACTTTGCCTTCGCTTTGCAGTTCAAAGGTGAGGGTGACATCGCCACGCTTACCATCAATGGCTAAGTCTTGTTTGATAAGGTGCAAACTGATGGTGCTGAAATCAAAATGATCTAAATGAAATGACATGCTTTCATAAATTACTAATGGGCGATCAGGATTAATCATGACCTTGTATTGCTTCATCATTGGCACAAGTACATGGGTAAAGTTCAATCCTGAAAAAGCGACATAGCTTTTAATAAATGCCGCTGTTTGTATATCACATTGGCACACTTCACCCTGACGTTCGATATGCAGATATTCTTTGCCTTTGGTGTCGCTAATGCTGAATTTATTGGCCACATTTTTATCGACGTGAAGCTCAACGTTGTCACCAACCATGCCGGCAAACTTAAACTGCATGTTTTGGCTTAGGCCGTATTGGGTCAACACTAGTGCAAATAATAAATCGCCAGGGACACAAAAGCGTTTAGCGCCCACATCATGAATAGGGTTGAAATCTCCAGCGATTTTTTTGGCGAAGTCACTGGCTTGTTGAGCCGAAATAAACACACTTTGATCTTGCTTAGTAAAATAAGGTGATAAAAACATAAAGAATAATTCTTATTAGTCAGTAGTAAGCCATATCACAAGGCATGATTGTTAATGATAACGCGATAACAATGTAGGCTAATGCGAGACTAGGTTAGTGATAAAATCCATTAATGAGCGAGAGTTTACTGCATGATGGCAAATAAACTCACCCGATGACTATAAACATCCTATGCTGAGATTAACGACAAGGTGTCTTTAGTGTACTAATTCTGTTTCGCCGCTGTCATTAGCGACGAAATAAGTCGAACATGCTCTTTGTATTACAACAGTATACCAATATTATTTGGTACCTTTACTCGAGATTTTGTTTTGAATAACAAATCAACTTAGTTGGCAGCATATCCTGAAAACGAATATAAAGTGATATAAATTATATTTTCAGTGTCATTCATATCAAATTTCAGCGTCATTTACATCGACTTAATGAATATCAAACCGTTCTTTGTTAGCGCTCTGCTAAGTATTGAATGGCAATAGATTAGATATTTATCCGTCTTTCACCTTGTTAGCAAACGAGATAACCGCTCTGACATTACCGCTTTGAATAAACTCATTGTATGGATTTATCCCAAGTTTTATCTGGAGTTGAGCATAAGTAAAAATACTGGTGAGAGGATATATCGGTTTTACCCTTGTAATGGGCATTTTTTTCACAAGACCTTAGCGCAGTTGGTGATGATTTAAGGCTTATATGAGGGGCTTATGTGAGAGCTTATGTTGGCATTTTTAAGCGAGCAAAAGTAAATTTTCTAGTTTTTTAATCCTCTTACCAAAATAAGAAGTTATGTTTACCGTGTTTTTTAATGCTGTACATGGCTTTATCTGCTTGCTCGCAAACATTGGTAAACTCATCTAATTCATCAAATAAACTGATCCCAATACTGAGGCCTACTTTAATGCTTTCACCCTCTAATTCGATAGGGTGTTGATAGTGCGACAGTAAGGTTTTAGCCAAGGTTGTTAGTCGTTCCACATCGTTACAATGGGCTAAAATGACAAACTCATCACCACCAAAACGTGCCACATGATGTAGTGGGGTTTGTGTTGTGTCTGGCGTACTAAAGAGTTGATCGCATATTTGAGCTATATCGTTGGCAATATGGATTAATAAACTATCGCCATATCGATGGCCTAAGTGGTCATTAATTATCTTAAAACCGTCCAAATCGATAAAGCACAGCGCGCCTTGATGTGTACTGTGAGTGCTTTTTCCTTGTTCAAAGGCAGCAATGAGTGCATTTCGATTGAGTAAATTAGTTAACGGATCACGATGAGCGAGTTTGGCTAAATCTTGTTCGTAGCGCTTTTCTTGGGTGACATCAATATGAGTGCCCATAATACGCAGCGGTTCACCGTTAATACCATACTCAATAATACGTCCACGGTCAGATACCCATGCAACAGTGCCATCTTTATGTACCATACGATGCACGGCTTGATAAATTTCTGCGTTACCGGCTACATGACTTTCAAAGGCTTGTATTACCCAGTCTTTGTCTTCCGGGTGTAGATTGTTTTTCCAGCTGCTGATATGAGCTGGTAACTCTTCACGAGTAAACCCGAGCAGATGGCCCCACTGCTGATTAAAAATAGTCAGGTTCCCGGTGGGAATATGTTGTTCCCATAGACATAAACCAGTGCCATCAAGCGTAGCGTTGAGTTGCTCGTTTACTCGTTTATTTAATAGAGTAAGTCGATTGTTCTCATTCTCTAGTTGCTTGATTGTCTGCTTATGCTGCTCTAGTTCAAGCTGTAATTGAGTAATGATGTCCTGCTGTGCCATGGATAGCTGATAATCCTTTGAGTCCAATTGACCCAGTTTAGCTGGTTATTAAACAAAAAAACACCAGCATTAGTTGCTGGTGTTTTGTTCGTCACAAAGTTGATTTATAAGGCTTTAAGGATTGCTTCTACACTGTCCTTCGCATCGCCAAACAACATTTGGGTATTGTCTTTAAAGAACAATGGATTTTGTACACCGGCATAACCGGTGTTCATTGAACGTTTAAAGCCAATCACGTTTTGCGCTTTCCAAACTTCTAATACTGGCATGCCAGCAATAGGGCTAGTTGGATCTTCCATCGCCGCTGGGTTAACCGTATCGTTAGCACCAATCACTAGCACTGTATCTGTACTGCTAAAGTCTTCGTTGATTTCGTCCATTTCTAACACGATATCGTAAGGCACTTTAGCTTCAGCCAACAGTACGTTCATGTGGCCTGGCAAACGTCCAGCAACAGGGTGAATACCAAAGCGAACTTTAATGCCCATATCACGGAGCTTTCTAGTAATTTCAGCCACCGGATATTGTGCTTGAGCCACCGCCATACCATAACCTGGAGTGATGATGACTGAATCAGACGCTTTTAGCATATCAGCGACATCTTCAGCGGTTGTTTCACGGTATTCACCGACGGTATCATCGCCTGATGCTGCAACGGCATCATTACCAAAACCACCGGCAATAACAGAAATGAACGAGCGGTTCATGGCTTTACACATAATGTAAGACAGAATCGCACCCGATGAGCCCACAAGCGCACCAACAACAATCAGTAAGTCATTAGATAACATGAAACCTGCTGCTGCTGCTGCCCAACCCGAATATGAGTTCAGCATGGAAACCACAACTGGCATATCTGCACCGCCAATTGAAGCCACTAAATGCCAACCAAATGCGAACGCGATTAGGGTCATCAAGATGATTGGTGTCACTGCACCACCAGCCTGAACGAATATCACCATGAGAATAAACGACACCACAACGGCCAATAAATTTAATTTATGACGATGAGGTAGCATTAATGCTTTTGATGAAACCAAACCACGTAACTTAGCAAAGGCCACAATCGAACCTGTGAAAGTGACAGCACCAATAAAGATGCCTAAAAATACTTCCACTAAGTGAATGTTAAGCATTGCACCGGTTAGGTGCTCAGTTTGTTGGGCTTTGCTTGCTTCTGCAAATGCCGCTCTGGCGGTTTCTAGTGTTGTATTGAGGTCTTGCCCCAATACCACAACAATTTCAGACACTTCGTGTGGTTGGATATCAATAAAGCTATTAAAGCCCACTAATACCGCTGCGAGACCCACAAAACTGTGCAAAATCGCGACTAGCTCTGGCATTTCAGTCATTTCGACTTTTAATGCTAAGCGAATACCAATTGATCCACCAATGACCATGGCGAGAATAATCCATTCTACGCCGCTTGTGGCAGGGTTGAGTATGGTTGCAATAAGCGCAATCGCCATACCAATAATGCCAAATAAATTACCATTTTTAGCGGTTTCTTGTTTTGATAATCCAGCTAAGCTGAGAATAAAAAACACCGCGGCAATGATATAAGATGCTGTAACCAGTCCTTGAGACACGATATGACTCCTTAATCTTTACGGAACATCTTCAGCATGCGCTGAGTGACGGTAAACCCGCCAAAGATGTTGATACTGGCAATAAGCACCGCGACAAACGCAAGCGCCGTGACTAATGCTGAACCTTGGCCTATTTGCAATAACGCCCCAACCACAATAATGCCTGAAATAGCATTAGTGACCGACATTAACGGCGTATGCAATGAGTGCGACACATTCCACACCACGTAATAACCCACCACACACGATAGGATAAACACGGTGAAATGCGATAAGAACTCAGCGGGAGCAACAGAAGCGACTGCAGCAAAACCAGCAAGCCCTAACACACCTAAAATGTATTTAAGTTTTGACGGTGCTTTGTCAACTTTGGCCGCTTTTGGCTCTATACTCGCTGCTGGTTTTTGCGGTGCCGCAGACACTGAAATGGCTGGAGGTGGGAAAGTTATTTCGCCGCCACGAGCCACGGTCATGTTACGCATCACTACATCGTCAAAATCGAGCACTGCATTACCGTCTTTGGCTTTACACATTAACTTCATCAAGTTAACTAGGTTAGTGCCATAAAGTTGTGACGATTGCGCCGGTAAACGACCCGGTAAGTCGGTATAACCCAACACTTTGACGCCGTTATCGGTAATAAAGCGTTCGCCAGTGACGGTGTATTCACAGTTACCGCCAGTTGCTGCCGCTAAATCGACAATCACAGAGCCCGGTTTCATGGTATCGACCATGTCTTTGGTGATCAGCTTTGGCGCAGGACGACCAGGAATTAATGCGGTGGTAATGATGATATCGACGTCTTTGGCTTGTTCAGCAAAGAGCGCCATTTCAGCAGCAATAAACTCTTCTGACATGGTTTTAGCGTAGCCGTCAGACGAGCCGCCTTCATTGTTTTCAAATTCAAGCTTTAAGAAGCTACCGCCCATTGACTCAATTTGCTCAGCCACTTCAAGACGAGTATCAAATGCGCGCACTATGGCGCCTAGCGAGCCCGCTGTACCAATAGCGGCAAGCCCGGCTACACCAGCGCCAATTACCAACACTTTGGCTGGTGGCACTTTACCTGCTGCAGTAATTTGCCCGGTAAAGAAACGACCAAATTCGTGGGCGGCTTCGATCACCGCGCGATAACCACCAATGTTGGCCATCGATGATAAGGCATCGAGTGATTGGGCGCGTGAGATGCGTGGCACCATGTCCATCGCCATCACAGTAATATTGTGACTTGACAGTTTTTCAACAAGTTCAGGGTTTTGGGCAGGCCAAATAAAACTCACCAGCGTCGTACCTGGTTTCATTTTGGCGATTTCGTCATCGGACGGTGCATTCACTTTAAAAATAAAGTCAGCGTCGTACACATTGTCGACCACATCCGCCCCAGCGGCTTCAAATGCAGCATTATCAAAGCTCGACTTCACACCTGCCTGTGCTTCAATTGCCACACTAAAGCCGAGTTTTATTAGTTGTACCACAGTGGCTGGAGTCGCGGCGACTCGAGTTTCACCTTCGATACTTTCTCTCGGTATTCCAATCTGCATGACTGTTTCCTGATGGTTAATAAAAAGACCGTCTATTGTTGTTCCCCATCAATAGACCATTCCGTTTGAGTATTTCTGCCTCACATGCTGCACTTTGAAGATAGAAAAAGAGCAGCATATGACCATTGAAGTCGGGTAAACTATTTAACCAATGGCATTACGTTGACACAGTTACATTGTATTTGCATGTCGTTTTACTCAGAGAACAATCAACCTGAGAATTATTCATCAGTTAATTGGCGCTCCTAGCTTGCGACATGAGGCATGTTCGGTACAAGTGCCTTTAGGTTAATTAAAGGGTTTTAAATTAAGGTAATTTAAAAACTTTTAACTGCGCCACACTTTTGTAGCTTAAAAAAACATCTTTGCATATTCCTAAATGGAATAAAAAATCATCTTTTATTCTTTTTTGGTTTTTGTCCTTAGGAGTAAGCTAGTTCACATTACACTGTTATAAGGCCGTCTTATGTTGTTAAAAGAACTTTCAGCTTTAGCATCGCCATTGTCTCAAGGACAAGTCGATAAGCTAAAGCAACTCACATCTGAATTATCTTCAGTTCAACTTGCATGGGTCAGTGGTTATCTCGCTGCGAGTGCTAACCAAGGTCAAGGCGGTGTCGAGACGACAGCAGAGACAAGTGCCGCACCAACAGTTACGATTTTATACGGTAGCCAAACGGGCAATGGTCGTGGCGTAGCTAAAGAGCTAGCGGCTAAAGCGCAAGCGCAAGGTTACGCGGTTAATTTAGCTTCTATGGGCGAATACAATGTCCGTCAACTAAAACAAGAAACCATCTTGTTATTGGTTGTTAGTACTCATGGTGAAGGCGAAGCGCCTGACGATGCGATTGAACTACACAAATTATTATCCTCAAAGCGTGCACCTAAATTAGATAAGCTTCATTATTCTGTGTTAGCGCTAGGTGATTCAAGTTATGAGTTTTTCTGCCAAACCGGTAAAGACTTTGATGCGCGTTTAAGTGCACTAGGGGCAACATCTTTATTGCCGTTGGTAGAATGTGATGTTGATTATGAAGATATTTCACAACAATGGCAGGACAGCGTTGTAGAAGCTGTTAAGCCGTATATTCAAGCATCAAGTGCAAGTGTGGTCTCTATTGGTACTGCATCAGTTGCTGGTGAAAGCGAATATACCAAGCAAAACCCCTATACCGCAGAAGTACTCGTCAGCCAAAAAATTACTGGTCGAGATTCTGATCGTGATGTCCGCCATGTTGAAATTGATTTAGGCGAGTCAGGATTAACTTATCAAGTCGGTGATGCGTTAGGTGTATGGTTTAGTAATAACGAAGTGCTTGTCGATGAAGTTATCACCGCGCTCGGGTTAGCTGCAGACGACAATGTTACCGTATCAAAACAGTCATTATCATTAAAGGCTGCGTTAACTGACAAGAAAGAATTAACTCAGTTATACCCAGGTCTAGTTAAAACATGGGCTGAGTTGAGTGGTAATGCTGAACTAGCTGCCATTAGTGAAGACAAAGAACAAACCAGACAGTTTATTCTTAAGCATCAGTTAGCCGATTTAGTTGCAATATATCCTGCCAAGGTTAGCGCCGTGCAATTAGTTGATATGTTACGTCCATTAACGCCACGCTTATATTCAATAGCCTCTAGCCAGGCCGAAGTTGAAGCCGAAGTACACTTAACAGTGGCATTGGTTGAAGATGAGCGTCAAGGCCAAGCTCGTTTTGGTGGTGCATCGCATTTCTTAGCCTCAGCTGAAGAAGGCCAGCAGGTTAATGTATATGTTGAGCCTAATAACCATTTCCGCTTACCAGAAAACCCAGAAACACCGGTAATTATGGTGGGTCCTGGTACTGGTGTTGCGCCATTCCGCGCCTTTATGCAGCAACGCGCCGCAGACGGTGTGTCGGGTAATAGTTGGTTATTCTTTGGTAACCCACACTTTGAGCAAGATTTCTTATACCAAGTTGAATGGCAGCAGTATCTTAAAAATGGCGATTTATCGCGTTTAGATGTGGCTTTCTCGCGTGATCAAGCTCATAAAGTGTATGTTCAGCATCGCATTGCCGAGCAAGCTGAAGCGTTGTGGCAGTGGCTACAAAATGGCGCGCATGTGTATATCTGTGGTGATGCAGAACGCATGGCAAAAGATGTACACCAAGCATTAGTGAATATAGCGGTTGAACAAGGTGGCTTAAGCGCTGATGACGCAGAAGCTTACTTTGAAACACTTCGTAGCGACAAACGCTACCAAAAAGACGTGTACTAAATTCGACCTCGGTTGCTAGCCAAATCTAGCAACCCAATCGCACTAATGAATTGAACAGAATTAAGAGAGGCCCAGGCCATGAGTGAGCAAAAGTTAGCGTTAAACGAATACTTAAAAATCGACAGTGATTATTTACGAGGCGACATCCAAGAGGGTTTAGATACTCAAGTGACAGGATCGTTTAGTGATGGCGATCAACAGTTGATCAAATTCCACGGTTTTTATCAGCAAGACGATCGTGATTTACGTAACGAGCGTAAAGAGCAAAAGTTAGAGCCATTGCATAGCTTTATGCTACGTGCCCGTGTACCTGGTGGTATTTGTACTCCAGCGCAGTGGTTAGAAGTGGATAAAATTTCATCTACGCTAACCACCTCAAACAGCATTCGTTTAACCACGCGTCAAACGTTTCAGTACCACGGCATTCCTAAGCGTAATTTAAAAACCTTGATCCAAGGTCTTGATCGCGCCGCACTCGATTCTATTGCCGCTTGTGGTGACGTAAACCGTAACGTGATGTGTAACCCAAACCCGGTTGAATCTAAGTTACATGCTCAGGCGTATGCGGTTGCCAAGCATTTATCTGATCATCTATTACCACACACTCGCGCTTACGCTGAGATTTGGTTAGATGAAGAAAAGCTATTAGGCACCGAAACGGTTGAACCGGTTTACGGTAAAACCTATTTGCCACGTAAATTTAAAATGGCGGTTGCAGTTCCACCACATAATGATGTCGACGTATACACCAACGACCTTGGTTTTATTGCGGTAGCAGAAGCCGGCGAGTTAATTGGCTTTAACTTGGTTGCGGGTGGCGGCATGGGGTCTACCCACGGTGAAGTAGAAACCTTCCCACGTTTAGCTGACGACTTTGGGTTTATTAAAACTGACGACGTTACCAAGTTTGCCGAAGCGGTAATGACCGTTCAACGTGACTGGGGTAACCG
This sequence comes from Shewanella sp. SG44-2, assembly GCF_014164215.1. Classification (NCBI taxonomy): domain Bacteria; kingdom Pseudomonadati; phylum Pseudomonadota; class Gammaproteobacteria; order Alteromonadales; family Shewanellaceae; genus Shewanella; species Shewanella sp. SG44-2. The sequence continues at coordinate 42,395 of NZ_JACJEU010000025.1, read as the reverse complement.
TGTTGTACGTAAACGTGCGCGTTTGAAGTACACCATTGTTGATCATGGCTATGATGCATTTAAAGCAGAAGTAGAGAAACGTGCCGGGGTTAAATTTGAGCCCAAACGTGATGTGATTATTGGCGATCGCGGCGACCGTTATGGTTGGGTTGAAGGTATCGACAATAAGTTCCATTTAACGCTGTTTATTGAAAGTGGCCGTATTAAAGACATGCCAGGTCAAACCTTGCAAACTGGTCTACGTGAAATAGCCAAAATCCATAAAGGCGATTTCCGCATGACATCTAATCAGAACATGATTATTGCCGGTGTCGCTGCACAAGATAAAGCTGAAATTGAAGGGTTAGCGCGTAAACATGGTTTATTAGGCCAGGTGCTAAGTGGTACTCGCGGTCATTCAATTGCCTGTGTGGCATTGCCAACTTGCCCATTAGCGATGGCAGAAGCTGAACGTTACTTCCCTGAGTTTATTGATCACATTGATGCTCTACAGGCTAAGCATGGTATTAGCGAGCAATCAATTGTGGTGCGTATGACCGGTTGTCCAAACGGTTGTGCCCGTCCATTTGCGGCTGAAATTGGTTTAGTGGGTAAAGCTCCTGGGCGTTACAATTTGTATTTAGGCGCCAGCTTTGAAGGCACGCGTTTGAATAAAATGCATAAAGAAAACATTCAAGAAGCTGAAATTTTAGCTGAATTGGATACCTTGTTTGGCCGCTACGCCACAGAGCGCGATGCGGGCGAAACCTTTGGTAACTTCACTGTGCGCATTGGCGTAGTGAAGGCGGTTAATGACGCCGCTAAGGATTTTCATGCCTAATGAAGTGGTAACGACTGCGCCAACTGGCGCGGCCGTCGATCATTCTGTGACTCCGGCTCAACTGCAGGCGTTATTATTAGCGCCTAAAGCAGAGCAAACTGCAGCGCTTGAAAACATTAACCTGTTTTTAGCAGGTTTAACGGCGCAACAACGAGTGGCTTGGGGCCTGGCATATTTACCGGGCGATCATGCGTTATCGTCTAGTTTTGGTATTCAAGGCGCGGTGATGTTGCACATGGTGACTCAAGCGCAAAGTGATATTCCGGTGATTTTAACCGACACTGGCTATTTGTTTGCGGAAACCTATCAATTTATTGATCAGTTAACTGAGCGCTTAAACCTCAATCTTAAAGTGTACCAAGCGGGTCAAACCCAAGCGTGGCAAGAAGCCCGTTTTGGTAAGCTATGGGAGCAGGGGATTGACGGCTTAGAAAAGTATAACCGCATCAATAAAGTTGAGCCTATGCAACGTGCATTAGCTGAATTAAATGTCGGTACCTGGTTCGCAGGCTTGCGTCGTAGCCAGTCTAGCACCCGTGAAGCATTGCCGATTTTAGCCATTAGTGGTAAACGTTTTAAGTTGTTACCCATCATTGAGTGGAGCAACAAAGACGTGCATATGTACTTAACTGAACATGACTTGCCATATCACCCATTATGGGAACAAGGCTATGTGTCGGTAGGCGATACTCACTCAAGTAAACCTCTTGAGTTGGGCATGAGCGAAGAAGAAACTCGTTTTAATGGCTTACAGCGAGAATGTGGTCTGCACTTCGATATCTAGTTGTGAAGTGGTGTTAGATAACGTACTCCATTCATCCGCAATTTATTGCGGATGAATGCATTTTAAGGCTTTAATTATCTACCGTATCACCCTCTATTTTGTCTTAAATTCGACGTTATTCTTGTTAATTAATTTGTTTTATTGTTGTCATTCATAAGTTTGAATTATGAGATAAACGGCTTTTATCTCATCGGTTTGTAATATCATGCAGCCAAATTATCACCAAGCATGTTTGTTAGCATGTTGTCAGACATTGCAACGTTATAATTAAAAAGGACAGGTTGAGGTTGGTTTGTCCTCCTAAATAATTAGTTGTGCATTGAATTGAGCTACTGGTTTTATGTGTGGATAGAAAATAATTAAATTTTATTTAAATTTTCATGCATCAGTGCCGATAATAGTCTAGATTTAGAAATTCCTGTAGACGGTTTTTGTGGACGCTTTGGGATTGTTTTTGCAATCCACGTACCTTCAAAAGCTTCGCTCGCATCCTCGAGCACATTGATTGACTTGTTAGCGTATAAGCAATCTGTTCGGTTGTTCCCGATAACTCAGCGGTTTGAGTTATCGGGAAATCAAATGTTTGAGTTATTTCCTGCTTAATCCTTTTTGCTTCTCATCTCTATGTTGATCAAATTCCCTTTCTAAGCTCGTTGGATAATAAGCTGCCTTTTTGATGTTATTGGTTTTTTATTAGTGCTGTTTTCTGCATAAATATCACCCCAAAAGGCAACATCTAATGCGCTGATTAACATTTAATGCTAAATTAATCCGCAGTTTATCGGTGAAATCGATAATGCTTATCCCAAAAAGATAATAAATGTTTAAACGCTAACTCATTTCAAGGAAGAGTTAACAATAATATAAATTGGAGTTTATAGATGAATAAAATGGCAATTGCTGCTGTGGTATTGGCTGTTGGTGCTGGTGGATACTTTCTGTCGCAACAAGGGACGTCAGTCGTTAAGAACGATCCTATGTTGGACTATGTCCCAGCTGATACATTAGCGTTTTCTGGGCAGTTAGTTCCATTTCCGTTAAAAGATTATCTGTATAGCATTGCAGGTAATTACCAAGCTTATGATCTGGATAAAATGCTGTCGCTAGATGATAGCTCTTCAGCTCAAGAGCGCTTTTTTATCAGTTTATATAAGCAATACATGACCGTGTTGCCAGAGCCTGAAACCTTACTATCAACATACGGCTTACCTGATTCAATTAAGAGTTATTTTTATACCTTAGGTGCATTGCCGGTAATGAAAGTTGAGATCAGCAATCCTGCAGCATTTTGGGCGGAATTAGATCGCGCTGAGCAAGAAAGTGGCTTAACTCATACAATGGGCAAATCTGGTTCTGTTGAATATCGCGGTTATACATTGACTGATGTTGATGAGAAAGAGCACGCTGAGATTGTATTTTCTGTTAAAGATGGCTGGTTAACCGTGACATTGAATACGTCATTTAATCAACCTGAGTTGCTTGAAACCGCATTGGGTGAAAAGAAAGTTGACCATCCAATTAGCGAAACCACCATGTTGCAAGACATCGCTAAGACTCATGGTTTTATGCAAGACAGTATTAGCTTTATTAATCATGTTGAATTGGTTAAAGGGTTAACATCGACAGACGGTAATATGCTGGCCAAGCAAATGACCAAAATGATTGAAATTCAGGGTGAAGATCCATTTGCAGAAATGAAAACACCAGTGTGTCAAACTGAATTAAATGCTATTGCTGCTAATTGGCCGCGCAGTGTAATGGGGTTAAATTCATACTCTATTACTCGCGACGAAAGTACTATTGATGCCGCTGTTGTGCTTGAAAGTAACAACCAAGTGATTTTGTCTGCATTGAATAAAATGCGTGGTTTTGTGCCATCATTTGCCAGTAACGGTCACGACAATATCTTGTCATTTTCATTAGGCATTGATGTTAATCAACTCGCACCAGCACTGAACGAAGTGTGGAAAGATTTACAAACACCGCAATATCAATGTGCTGCATTGGCTCAAATGCAATCAGAGTTAAGTGAGTTAAATCCAGCTATGCTTGGCATGATGACGGGTATGGCTAATGGTGTTAAAGGCATTAGCGTGACATTAGCTGATTACAAGCTAACTGAGAAAAATGGCCAAGCTAGTTTTGAAAAACTAGACGCATTAATTAGTGTGTCGGCTGAAAAACCGATGATGTTAGTTGATATGATGAAGCCGTTTTACCCGCCGCTTGCAGAAGTGGACTTGAAAGATAATGGCGATCCAGTCGATATTACCCCTATGTTAATGTTGCCACCTGAATTTGGGGTTAGTGCAAAGTTAGCCATTAAAGGTAGCCATTTAGTTGCTTATACTGGCGACAGAGGTACAGAGTTAGCTGATTTGATGTATAAGCAATCACTTGAATCTAATGGTTTCTTTGACTTGTCTGTTGATTACCAAAAAATGTTTGCTCCGTTAGTCGATATGGCAGAAATGAGTGGCGAACCAATGCCAGAAGAATTACTGATGTTAAAAGACTACGACATGCGTTTACAGATGTCGGTAGACTTTACGGATAAGGGCTTAGTAATTGGTTCTAAAGTAAATTCTAAAGCGAGTGCTAAATAATTTCATTAACGCTACTAGTACGACGTTAACGAAACTAAAAAAGGTGACCAAATGGTCACCTTTTTTATGTCTCACGCATGACGTTTAAGCGTTAACAGCTAATTGTTGATGTTAATTCTTGACGCTAATTCTTTACGCAAATTAAAGACACTAATTGCCCTACTTACAGGATGTCATTTAACGCAATACCAATACCAATTCGTTGATTATGATGGTTATAATCAATTAAGCTTTCACCATACCCGTTAAAATACTGAGTATATATACGTAGATTACCGATGATAGGGTAACTCCAGGTGAATTCAACCGCCCCACGATTTGTGCTGCTTAAGTTATTGCGTAACAGCATTGTAAAACGGTGCTCATCTAAGCCATACACGCCTGTTAATTCAAAGTTACCCATGTAGCGATTAATATCTGGATTATCATCGCCATCTGGTGAATTAATATCTTCTTTTTCATCTTCAGGAATACGCCACCAGACTTTAAGTCCTAATGCGAATGGACCTTTGTCAAATACCGCACTGCCGTATATTCGATTCCAACTTCTTGATAATTGTGTAGTTTGCCCGTTAGATTGGTGCACAGCCCCAAAACCTAAAAACGAGTTAGTAAATCCACCAATTTTCCAGTCGTTGTTAAATAGCATGAACACTTCAGGTTCGTGATTGGTTTCACGGAAGGGAGATGACGCATCTTTATTATAAACTTGCCAATACGATTGATTGGTATAAGCAAAAAACAAATGTCCATTATCGCCAAACACGTTATACCAAACCGGGAATTTAAAACTGATTTGAAACTTTGCTTCTAGCTTGTCGATATTGACGTCTTCATCTGGATATTTAACCTCAAATGGCAACGAGTTTGTTCTTGTTTGATAAGTAACAGGCAATAAGTAATTGGCTTTGTGTGGAGTCAGAACAAAGGGTTTTTCTGATGTGGCTAATTCTCTTTTGACCCGCTGATCAACTAATGAGTCTTCTGCAAGGGCGAGGGTGCTAAAGCCAAGTAATAATAGCGAGAGTCCAAGATATTGAGTGCTTTTTATCATTGCATCATCCATAAGCATAATTATAGGTTTAATTTTAGTGTAATTCTTAGTATCAGCATTTTACGGTGTTCATTGTTATCAATTGCCAGAGCTTTGTCGAATTAAGTTAACAATTCTTTTCATTTCAATGCGGCATTCTATACGTATTGGCATGTCAAATAGATTAAATCGCGAACAAATTTTTTTATATGCTATTTAGTTATAAAAACTAACTATTAACTATTGTATATGGAATATAGAAAACGCTATATTTGAACATGGTCAAATATCTTGAGGTAAATGTGATGGAGTTAGTATCTATGCCAGGGCAACAAGCCAAAGGCAAAGTGTGGTTAGTCGGCGCCGGTCCTGGCGACGTTGAACTACTAACACTAAAAGCCTATCGCATTCTTAAACAAGCCGATGCAGTGTTATATGACGCATTAGTCAGCCAAGACATTTTAGATTTGATCCCCAGTAACGCTGAAAAAATTGCTGTGGGTAAGCGCGCAGGTAAACACAGCGCAGCTCAAGATGAAATTAATCAGCTATTGGTGACTAAAGCATATACCCGTAAAAATGTTGTGCGTTTAAAAGGCGGCGACCCGTTTATTTTTGGCCGCGGCGGCGAAGAGCTACAAATTTTAGTGGCTGCCGGTATTGCTTTTGAAGTAGTCCCAGGTATTACCGCTGCCAGTGGTACTTCCGCTTATGCAGGTATCCCGCTAACGCATCGTGATTATGCCCAGGGTGTCACCTTTATCACTGGTCATTGTCAGTTAGCGAGTCGCCCTATGGATTGGCAGGGTTATGCTAACACTAACAATACTTTAGTAGTGTATATGGGCATATTAAATGCCAATATTATTAGTGATGGTTTAATCAACGCAGGCCGCAGTGCTGATACGCCAGTGGCCATTGTGTCTAACGCGACCACGTCATCACAACAGCGGTTTATTGGTAAATTAGGCGAGCTGGCTCAATTAGCCGCAGATCCTGCTTTACAGATGCCTGCGCTGATGATTATTGGTGAGGTTGTTGAATTAGCTGACAGCTTAAATTGGTTTGATCCCGTCAATGCGCAACAAAAAACAGATTTAGACACAGTCGCTAAAGCGCTGTAGTCGAATAATTTAACCCGCTGCTCAGCAGCAATATTAGGTAATGGAGAATCATCATGGCAGGCCGTTCGTTAAGCCATTTACAACAACTGGAAGCCGAAAGCATCCAGATTATCCGTGAAGTAGCAGCTGAGTTTGGTAATCCTGTCATGATGTATTCGATAGGTAAAGATTCATCGGTGATGCTGCATCTTGCGCGCAAAGCTTTTTACCCGGGTAAAATTCCATTTCCGTTATTACATGTCGATACGGGTTGGAAATTCAAAGAGATGATTGCCTTTCGTGATGCACAAGCCAAGGCGTTTGGTTTTGAGTTACTGACTCATACTAATCAGGAAGGTGTTGAACAAGGTGTTGGCCCATTTACTCATGGCAGTGCCAAGCACACTGACATTATGAAAACCCAAGGGTTAAAACAAGCATTGAATAAATATGGTTTTGATGCGGCTTTTGGTGGCGCACGACGTGACGAAGAAAAGTCTCGTGCCAAAGAGCGGGTATATTCGTTCCGTGATAAGCACCATCGTTGGGACCCTAAAAACCAACGTCCAGAGTTATGGCGCACCTATAATGGCGCGGTCAATAAAGGCGAGAGCATTCGAGTGTTCCCTTTATCTAACTGGACTGAGCTCGATATTTGGCAGTACATCTATCAAGAAAATATTGAAATCGTACCGTTATATTTTGCAGCCCCTCGTGCTGTAGTAAACAAGGGTGGTCAGCTCATCATGAAAGATGATGACCGTATGCCGTTAGAAGAAGGTGATGTTGAATCGGTTGAACGGGTTCGTTTTAGAACCCTAGGTTGTTATCCGCTAACGGCGGCGATGCCTTCAGAAGCCGACACCTTAGAAAAAATTATTGAAGAGATGCTGTTAACTCGTTCAAGTGAACGTCAAGGTCGCTTAATTGATTCTGACCAAAGTGCGTCAATGGAGCAGAAAAAGCGTCAAGGCTATTTCTAAACAATTGAACATGGTTGTTTTATCAACCCAGCATGCGAACGAATTTGAGTGAGAAAGATTATGGACCAAGCAAAAAACAATACCGACCGTATGGCAGCCGAGATCCAGCTGCACGGTGTAAAAGAATATTTAGCCTTACAACAAAACAAAGGCTTACTGCGTTTTTTAACTTGTGGCAGTGTCGATGATGGTAAAAGTACCTTAATTGGACGTTTACTGCATGACAGTGCGCAAATCTATGAAGATCAGTTAGCGAGTCTAAAAAGTGACAGCGCGAAGATGGGCACTACAGGTGAAGCCATTGACCTTGCGTTATTGGTCGATGGTTTACAAGCTGAGCGTGAGCAAGGTATTACTATTGACGTGGCTTATCGTTATTTCTCTAGTGAAAAACGTAAGTTCATCATTGCTGATACTCCTGGTCATGAACAATATACTCGTAACATGGCAACGGGCGCATCTACCTGTGACTTAGCGGTTATTTTGGTTGATGCACGTTATGGTGTCCAAACCCAAACTAAACGCCATGCCTTTATTGCATCATTATTAGGTTTACGTCACTTTGTTGTTGCCGTGAATAAGATGGATTTGGTCGGTTTTGACCAAACTGTATTTGAAAAGATTCAAGCCGATTTTACTGAATTTGTTAAAGGTGCTTGTGATACAGAAAATGGCGGTGATTTAGATATTCGCTATGTGCCGTTATCTGCCTTAAATGGCGACAACGTGGTTAACCGCAGTACGCAGTGTGATTGGTATAAAGGTGGCACATTACTTGAACTACTTGAAACTATCGATACCCAGCGCGAACTGAGCGATCTACCGGTGCGTTTCCCTGTGCAATACGTATTACGTCCTAACTTAGATTTTCGTGGTTTCTCTGGCACATTAGCATCAGGAATCATTAAAGTGGGCGATGAATTAGTTGCATTGCCATCAGGAAAACGCAGTAAAATAGAGCGTATTGTGACTTTTGATGGTGATTTGCAAGAAGCCGTAGCAGGCCAAGCCATTACCATAACCCTTGAAGATGAGATTGATATTTCACGCGGTGATTTATTGGCTCACCCAGCTACTGCACCAGAAGTTGCTAACCATATTGTTGCTGATATGGTGTGGATGGATGAAAAACCATTACAGATCGGTCAATTATATGATGTGAAAGTCGCGGGTAAGAAAACTCAAGCCGTCGTGAGCGAAATTGAATATATTACTGATGTGAACACGCTTGAGCGCAGTGCTGCAAGCTCATTAAGTTTAAATACCATTGCCCGAGTAAAGTTAGATTTAACTGAATCGATTGTGTTAGACGCTTACAGCTTGGTACGTGATACTGGCGGGATGATTTTAATCGACAGATTATCTAATGCTACCGTTGCAGCGGCCATGGTTGTCAGTGGACATCAAGGCGATAAGCAAACCAACACTGAGTTTAGTGCATTTGAAGTCGAGTTTAATACGTTAGTGCGTAAGCATTTCCCGCATTGGAATGCTCGCGATATTAGCGTGCTTGGAAAATAAATAATGAGCGAAATATGGTTGTTAGCGATTATCTTGTTAGCACTGGTCGGTGGGCTTCTTGCTGGGCTTGCAACACCGGCCGCCATGTTTTTCTTCGCTTCATTACTTTGTTATATCCTCGGGCTAGTTGATTTAAATGTAGCCCTTGGCAGCTTTACTAATAACGGACTAATCACTTTGGTGCTGTTGGTGCTGGCTGCCACAGCTCTCGAGAAAACCTCATTACTGGGCAAATTAAGCCAAGTGATAGGGAAAGGCTCGTTATTTTCTACCCTGGCTAAGTTAGGTATATCGACGGCGTTGTTGTCGTCGTTTACCAATAATACAGCTGTTGTAGCATCGTTAATTGGCGTTGTGCGTCGTAATCAAGCGCATGCTCCTTCTAAGTTATTGTTGCCATTAAACTATGCTGCAATCCTCGGTGGTACGCTTACGCTCATTGGTACTTCTACCAATTTGATTGTTAACTCATTTGTTGAAAATGCTGGCCTTGAACCTCTGGGGTTTTTTGAGTTTTCACAAGTTGGTGCATTAGTTGTCATAAGTGGTTTAGTCGTGTTGACCATAATGGCTAATTTTTTACCCGATAGACGTGAAGAGTCCGAAGATGAAGCATTGCCTTATCTATTGGAAGCCCATGTTGCTAAAACCTCTACTTTAGTGGGTAAAAGTGTCATTGATAACCGTTTGCGCGCACTTAAAAAACTCTACTTAGTTGAATTAGAACGCAGCGGTATACGTATTTGCCCTGTGCCACCACAAATGGTGCTGCAAGCCGATGACGTTTTGCGTTTTAGTGGCGCGGTTGAGTCGGTTGAGCTATTGCATCAGTTTGATGGTTTAGAGTGGTTTGGTAAGCAGCATGCTAAAGGCCAAAATTTGGTTGAAGCGGTTTTAGCGCCATCATCAAGTTTAGTTGGTACAACCTTAAAAGATTCGCGTTTTCGTGAAGTCTTTGATGCAGCCGTAATGGCTATTCGTCGTGGTCATATTCCGTTAAAAGGCGGACTAGGCGATGTGGTGCTACAACCCGGTGATGTGTTACTGCTCACGCCTGGCGATCGTTTTTCTAAGAGCCCTAATTTAACCAGCGACTTTGCTGCAGTTAGCGGCTTAGATTTAAGCGTTCGTTTAGATGAAAAACGCGGTAACTGGGTGCTTGTTGGATTTGCATTAACCATTTTGGCCAGCATTTTTGATGTATTACCTTTAGCCAAAGGCTTAGTTTTATTATTACTCAGCTACGTGGCGATTGGCGCGATAACCTTAAGTGAGCTTAAACGTCGCTTCCCGTTAGAACTGGTGGTGATTGTAGGCAGTGCCTTAGGCTTAGCTAACTTAATGGTCACAACCGGCCTAGCAGACGTCATGGCGCAAACTTTATTGAGTGTGTTTAATGGCTATGGTGTGTTTGCCGCCTTTGTTGGGATTTATCTGATTACGTTAATTGTCACCGAGTTGATAACTAACAACGCTGCTGCAGCACTGGCGTTCCCGGTGGCTTATGCGGTCGCGACCAGTTTTGGTGTTGATCCTCGGCCGTTTATTATGGCGGTGGTATTTGGTGCAAGCGCGAGTTTTATTTCGCCTTACGGCTATCAAACTAATCTCATGGTATTTAATGCCGGTAATTATAAATTCAGCGATTTTGTGCGCTTAGGTTTACCGTTATCCATCGTATATTCATTAGTGGTTATTTTTTCGATCCCGTATTTCTTCCCGTTTTAACAAAGAATTTTAGTGTGGTGTAACAACCATTCGATAGGAGTAGTGATGAGTAATATTGTTTGGCATCAACATGCCATTGACCAAGCTGCCCGTGGCGCCCAAAAAGGCCAAAACCCAGTATTGTTATGGTTTACGGGATTATCTGGCTCGGGTAAATCAACCCTCGCAGGCGCATTAGAACGAGCGTTATTTGAGCATGGTTTCCATACCTATTTACTTGATGGTGATAATGTTCGTCATGGTCTGTGTAAAGACTTAGGCTTTAGCCTTGAAGATCGCGATGAAAACTTACGTCGTGTTGGTGAAGTGGCTAAGTTAATGGTTGATTCAGGCTTAGTGGTGCTGTCGGCATTCATCTCGCCAACACGTGAAGAACGTGATCGCGTCCGGGCATTATTTCCACAAGGTCAGTTTGTTGAAGTCCATGTGTCTACACCATTGAGTGTGTGTGAATCGCGAGACCCGAAAGGCTTGTACGCTAAAGCTCGCAAGGGAGAAATTACTAACTTTACCGGTATTTCATCACCTTATGAAGTGCCAGAGTCTGCGGAGTTAACCATTGATACCAGCAAAGGTGATCTGGATACTCAGGTACATGGTTTACTGGCCTACTTAAAAGCGATTGATGTGCTTAATCCACCAAGAGAAATTGCTGGTGCAGGGATTTAAACGGCACTAAATCGACAATTAAATTGATAACCAAATCGACAACTAAATCGAGAAGAACAAAAGGGCTGATGTGTTATATAACATCAGCCCTTTTTTATTATTGAGTCTCTGTTGCTGCAAGCGCTTAAACACTGAGCATTTGTGATCGATTATACCAATACTTGTTTGAGCACTCTTTGCCAGTTTTCACCCATAAAACGATCGCGATCGGTAGATTTGAAACGGGCTTTTTTCAAGGCATCGTCGATGCGGCTCATGCGGTCGATACTGTTGAGCTCTGGTATCACTACATGCTTGGGTTCAACGTCAAAACCTAATACATTTTTGTCTTCTAAGCTGTGCCACCACTCAAGGTACTCTTTTATCCCTTCGCTATTATTGTTATCTAACGCTAATAGGTTTTCTTGACCACGCAGTGGGAAATCATTGGCGATGGCTACGCAATCAAAGCCGCCCACTTTAGCAATATAAGCAAGTTGCTTTATGTAGTCTTCTATCGTTGGAATTGGCTTGTTGGTGAGCCAAAAACTCATCATGAACACCCCAAATACTCCGCCGTTATCGCCAATGGCACGGATAACTTCATCGGGTGAGCAACGGGCATTGTTGACAATAGCGCGCGCAGCACCATGGCTTTGCACTACAGGAGACTGGCTGGCTTTTATTGCATCGAGGGCCGTTTGGGCGCTTGAGTGACTGACATCAATAAGAATGTTTTTCCGATTAAGCTCTGTTATGAGCTCGCGCCCAGCGGTGGTTAATGGAGTATTTAAACTATTTAAGCCATTATTATCTAATGCACCACCGGCATAACGATTACCATAATGGTGTGTCAGCTGCAGTACCCGTAAACCCTGTTGATGCAAATTATCTAGTTGTTGCCATTCATTACTTAAACCGTCATTTTCAACACAATCAGCGCCTTGAATTTGAAAAAACACCGCGGTTTGTTGCTGTGTTTTAGCTTTACTAATGTCAGTACCTGTAAGCCCTTGCAGGTACACGTCTGGATTGGCTTTTACCGAATTAGCCGCTTGGGTAATACTGTTGATGCAGGCTTCATAAGTGCGTTTGTAATTTTTAGTGCCATCAGCTTGTTCAATGGTTTCAATCGCCGAGACATCGGCGATAAAGGCGTCGAGTTTTGAGGCTTTAACATCATTGATGTCGGTCGGTAAAAATGATAAACCATCAATGTATAAACGACGTGGTTTAGCGGCCCATGCAGGAAATGAGCTTAAAGGGCTTAATAATGTGGCTGCTCCAAGGCCTTTTAACATATGACGGCGAGCTTGGTTACAGACTTTTTGGGTCATTATTATTCCTTAGTGTTGGCAAGTATTTCAGGTACCAACATCTTGTGTATAGGCAACGATGGCTTGCGCTAACGCAGTTAAACCATTGGTACGAGATGGACTTAATTGGCCGCTTAATCCGAGACGGTCAAAATACTGTTTTATATCAAATTGTTGTATTTGCTCGGTGGTTTTACCTTGGCAGGCGACCAGTAACAATCCAATTAAGCCTTTTACAATACGTGCATCGCTATCGGCCAGATAAAAATGTCGGCCATTTAGCGTGTAATGGTACAGCCATGCTTGGCTTTCACAGCCTTTAACTTGTGCATCCGCCTGTTTAAATTCCGGCGCGAGAGGCGGTAATAATTTTCCCAATAACATTATCTGGCGGTATTTATCTTGCCAGTTATTGGCTTGCTCAATGAGGTTAACTGCTTCAACTAATTCATCCGATAAAGGCGAAAATAACTGCGGTGAAGGTGCGGTGCTTGGGTTTAACATGGTAGTTCAATTAACCTCGGCTGTAGATAATAGATGTATCTGGATCAGCGTGTTGTACTTTAACACTATAACAATAACTCTTTTACAGTATTAAGTGCATGAATAAATTGATCAACATCTTGCTTATTAGTATAGATGCCTATTGATGCACGGCAACAGCCGCCTAAATTAAGGCTGGTCATTAGCGGCATAGCGCAATGATGACCACAACGAACGGCCACAGCTTGTTGGTCGAGTAAAATCCCCACATCTTGGTGATGTTCACCTTGCAGATTAAAAGCCACAGCACCAATATTATGGCGTTGACCATCAGCGCAGTGCTTATCACCAGAGTGCTTATCATTGGCAATACCATATAATTCGATAGCGCCAAGTTGTTGCAGTTGCTGCTGTAAATAGCGCAGCAATTGTTGTTCATGTGCAAGTATTTGCTCGCGTGGCAATTGCTGTAAAAAATGAATTGCAGCCCCTAGGCCAATCACTTCTGCGATAGCGGGCGTTCCAGCTTCAAGGCGATTTGGTAACGCGCCAAACTCAGTCTGCTCAAAACTCACTGTTTTGATCATCTCGCCGCCAGTGAGCATTGGGGTTAATTTATCGAGCTCTGTATATCGACCATATAAAATTCCCACCCCTGTTGGGCCATACATTTTATGGCCTGAAAACACATAAAAGTCACAATCAATTAGTTGTACATCAACAGGCAAATGGGCAATGGCCTGAGCACCATCAACCAAGGTTAGTGCGCCGACGGCTTTGGCTTTTGCGACTAGCTCATTGACTGGGTTTAATGTGCCCAAGGCATTTGACACATGGCTTAGGGCAACCACTTTAGGTTTTAGGGCTAATAATTGATCAAAAGCGGTTATATCCATTTGCGCGTCTGTTGTCAGTGGGATCGGTTTGATCACCGCGCCGGTGCGCTTTGCCAGTTCCTGCCAAGGAACAATATTGGCGTGGTGGGCTGCGGTATCAATTAATATCACATCATTTGGCTTGATCTGTGACGTCAGTCCGTAGGCCACCATATTGATCGATTCTGTGGTGCCGTGGGTAAAAATGATTTCGTCTTGACGCTGGGCGTGGATAAATTCAGCCACTTGTAGCCGAACCGATTCATATTGTTGAGTTGCCCTTGCAGATAATTGATGCGCCGCACGGTGCACATTGGCGTTGTTGAGTTGGTAGTACTCGGTCATAGCATCAATGACCGCTTGCGGTTTTTGGCTAGTGGCTGCGGTGTCTAAGTAACACAGAGGATGATCGCCAATGGTCTGTTTAAGCGCCGGGAATTGATCGCGCAATGCTTGATGATCAAATAAAACAGCAGACGATAATGACAATGCAGGCTTCATAAATAAGGGTTTCTGTATTAAAAAGAAAAGGCATCAAGATCTTCAGTGATCTTGATGCCTAATGCAAGGCTTTGTGGCAATAAGCCTAATGACGCGAGCTTACGGACAAGGGAAACGATATAACGCCGATAACTCGTTAATTCTGCCCATCAACTCAGCAGATAAGCTGACTTTATGACTGTCGATGTTTTGCTTTAATTGATGTAAATCGGTGGCTCCAATAATGTTAGCGGCGACAAATTTGCGGCTATTTACAAACGCTAAGGCCATTTCGGTGGGAGATAAACCAAACTCACGGGCCAAATCGATATAAGCTTGCGTCGCTTCCAGTGCCATTGGGGTACTGTTGTAGCGGGCAAAACGTTTAAATACCGTTAAACGCGCGCCTTCAGGCCACTGATTATTTTCGTATTTACCGGTTAAAGCACCAAAGGCTAACGGCGAATAAGCTAATAACGGCACTTCTTCACGATAACTGATTTCAGACATGGCGATTTCGTAGCTGCGATTAAGCAAGTTGTAAGGATTTTGCACACTGATAATACGTGGTAAATCATGCTTTTCAGCTAATTTAAGGTATTTCATAAAGCCCCAAGGGGTTTCATTAGAAATGCCGATATAACGCACTTTACCTTGCTTAATGATTTCTGCTAAGGCTTCAAGGGTATCTAAAATAGGCGTGTAGTGCTCTTCTTCATCGTGTTCATACATCATTTCGCCGAAGAAATTAGTGTTTCTATCTGGCCAATGTACTTGATACAAATCGATAGTATCGATTTGTAAGCGCGCTAATGAGTCATCAACGGCTTGATGGATGTTGCGCCAGTCCAGAGCCATATCTTTACGGATGTAATCACCTTTACCACCAGGCGCAGCTACTTTAGTGGCAATCACTAAATTGTCGCGATTACCTTGCGCTTTGAGGTAGTTACCAATGATGCGTTCGGTTTCACCCTGGGTTTCGGCTTTAGGTGGAACCGGGTACATTTCAGCGGTATCAATAAAGTTAACGCCTTGACCAATAGCATAATCGAGTTGAGCAAAAGCGTCGGCTTGAGTATTTTGTTCTCCCCAAGTCATGGTGCCGAGGCAGATTTTACTCACCTCAAGGTTAGAATGCGCGATACGTTGATATTCCATGATCATCCTCCTATGGAATGTGCTTAATCTGAGGCTACCAAGCTTTTGCATCGTTGCAAAGCGCTATAATAAAGTCGTAGCAAAACAGCTTAAAAAACAATCTAATGCAGCTATTTTTGGAGAATAATAGAATAGTTTATGCGCTATAACTTCATTATCATCGCGATTTCGCAGGCATCGTGACCAGTTTCGCCTAAATGCTGACAGTGACTAAAGCCCAGTTTTTCATAGAGTGCTAGTGCTTCAACTAGCACTGCCGTGGTTTCTAAATACATTGATTGATAGCCTTGTTGCTTGGCGTACTCAATACATTGACGGGTTAATGGCTTCGCCATACCTTGACCACGTATAGCGCGAGAAAAATACATTTTTTGTAATTCACATACGCCGTCATTTTTTGCTAATGGCGCAATTCCAGCGCCGCCAACCACTTTGCCTTGATACTCAATCACCCAGTATTGTGAACCTTCAGCTTGATATACCTCACTTAAACAGTCGAGGGTTTTATCGGCTACGCTAAAGCCTTTGTCTGGGGTTAACCCATATTCTGCAGACACTTCACGAATAACCGCTGCTAATGCGGCATCGTCATGTGCTTGTAATGTTCTAATCAAGGGGGCTTGCAAGTTGTCTTTGGTTGCATTTGCTTGCTGATTTTCAGTCATTAAATAATTCCGCATTGATAAAAGGAGCCATTGCCAGCACTAATGCTTGGGTATAAATGCTTTCGCGGGTGGCTAAACCTCGAGTGAGCAAGCCAATCGCGCCACCTTTTTGTTTAATATTATGAGTGTTAAATACTCGATCCATTACTTTGCCAAGTTCTTCACCTGCTTGTAAAGCGTTAAAAATTGACTGTGGCAACGGCAAGTTAGCGCTACGACCAACAGATAATATGCCGTTATGGATAATGGCCATGTAAGCAAAGGTGGCTGGGCTGTGATCAAACTGATCGACTCCGCCTTCCATTGCCACATAAAAGTCAGCATGTTGATCGACTACTTTTGCATTGGCTTGGCAAAATTGAGCTCGGTTGATGGCACCCAATTTAGTTTCTGCTTCGGTCATGGGTTGGTCTGCCACCAGTGATGGTGCATGCATGCCAGTACAATCAATATGAACATCAGGGAAATATTGTCCAATAGCCTGTTTTGCAGCATTGATTTTAACTGGGTTGGTTGAACCAACAATGATAGTTAACGTTTGTGGTATCGCAGTAAAAGTTGGCATAGGGTTATGTTCTTATTTGTTTGAGTTAACCATGTTGGGCACAGTAGTGAAGTTAACCACATTGTAAGGGATTTTAACCATTTGGGGTTTGATGACGTAGTTAATTTTAGTACTGATAATTGTAACTTGTTGTAAATAATGATTTTGTTTAGTTGGTATGAAACCTGCTAAATGATTGTTAATTGCCGCTAACTCATACAAACATCAGTTAACTTTGTTAATAACATCTGTTTAGTGGGCTAAGCTTATTTTTATCCTCATAAAAGGAATTAATCTTATGTCTATTCGTATCGCAACCATTAGTGTCACGGTCGGGCTTATTCTAGGTGCCACCCTATTTGGTGCTTCGCAAAGCGAAGCCGAGTCTGTATTTACGTCATCGTCAGAGCAAAACAATACAAATCTTAACTTAGTAAAACAGCAATTAAATCTTGATGCTGGATCATTAACTGAGTTAGTCGCCAATACTGGCGCCGGCAAGTTAACAATTGTCGGGGTTGAAGGCTTAAAAGAAGTTAGCGTGCATGCCGATATTTACACCCAATCATTGGATCAAGATGACATCGAAATTAAGCTCAGCTTGACCCGAAAAGGTGATAAGGGCTATTTATTATCAGAAATACACAGTGATCACTATTTCGGTGAATCACCTTATATTGATTTATTGGTAGAAGTACCAGCGGCGCTCGCATTGAATATTAAAGACGGTTCAGGGCCCATCCAAATAGATGATGTTAGTGCGGATATTGAGTTGATCGATGGCTCTGGCAGTATTGTGATGAACCACATTGGCAAATTGGTATTAGTTGATGGTTCAGGCTCTATTAATATTAGCGAGGCTAAAGGCGCGATTGAGTTGCAAGATGGCTCGGGATCTATTCGCATTAACCATGTTATTGGTGATGTGAGTATTGAAGATGGTTCGGGTTCAATCAAGGTTAATCAAGTCTCCGGATTGGTTAAGATAAATGATGGTTCCGGTGGCATTGATGTGGCTAACACCAAAGGTTTGACCATTGTTAATTCTGGGTCTGGTAGTGTCGATTATCAAAATATCGATGGTCCACTAACCCTAGACTGATGCTCATCCACATTAAGCTCAGGTAAATCAAACTTAAGCTTATTTGATCAAGATGTTCAAGTTAACTGCAACTGCAGCACGCAACATGCTTTTTTGTTTCAAAGCCAAGTTTAATCATGGCATTATGCAGGCACGTTATTAGTGAAGTTAGCATTGTTGAAGTAAGAGTTAATCATGGCAAAGAAGTTTTACGTAGTATGGGCCGGTCGAGAAACGGGTATTTTTACCAGCTGGGATGTTACCAAACGTTCAGTTGATAAATATCCGCAAGCCAAGTACAAATCCTTTGCTACAGAAGCAGAAGCCAAAGCTGCATTTGCTAAATCTCCTGCAAGCAGCATAGGCAAAAGTGTGCCAGCTAAAGCGGCTGGTCGTTCATCGACAAAGGCTGCAGGGGCTGGAACATCAACCAAGACTCTTAGCGCGAATCAAGCAGTGCTAAGCCAATTTGATGTGGTTATTTACACCGACGGTGGTTGCGAACCCAACCCAGGTAAAGCGGGTTCTGGGATGGCAATATACCGCAAAGGCGAGTTAGTCGAATTATGGTTTGGTTTGTTTAATCCTAATGGCACCAATAATACTGCCGAGCTCAATGCGCTGCATCAAGCATTAATAGTGGCTAAAAAGGTCCTAGACGCGGGTGAAACCGTGCAAATCATGAGTGACTCACAATATTCGATTAAATGTGTTTGTGAGTGGGCATATGGTTGGAAAGCCAAAAACTGGACTCGAAAAACCGGTGAAATCGCCAATCTAGAAATCATCAAACAAGCACATGAGCTATACGATGCAATGAAAGACGATTTAGTGCTTCAACATGTTGCCGCCCATATTGGTATTGAAGGTAACGAGTTGGCTGACAGAATGTCGATTCATGCGATTGATCAGCAGCACAAAGAGTTTAGTCAATTTACTGCGCCACTGGATATCAGTAAAATTCTCGCGTTGCGAACAGGCTAGTTATTGGCAAAATCCTCCCTGAACGCGTTAGATTCCTTGGTCAATAAACCTAAAAAAGCCGGATTTTTCCGGCTTTTTTGTGCGTGATTTACGACTACTTACGATTAATTACTTAGTATTTTCTTCGTACATTAAATAATGGCTTTGCTCCATCCCTAAAGACTCATAGGTTTTTTGGGCAGCTTTATTGTCATGCTCAACATATAAACGGAAACTGGCGGTGCCACCGTTTTCTGCTGCTAAGTCTTTCACCGCTTGATAAAGCTTGCCATAAATACCCTGACGACGATTCTGTGGACGGATATACACACTCTGGATCCAATAATAATTACTCGCGCGCCAGTCACTCCACTCATAGGTGACCATTAACGAACCGGTAATTTCTCCATCAACTTCGGCGACTAAATATACCCCACGTTCAGGATGAGTAAGTAGTCCTTCAACACCGCGAGTCAATTGCTCAGTGTCTAATGAAAGGTTTTCGGTTTCCATTGCCATGGCTTGGTTAAACTGAACTAGGGATTGTAGGTCGGCATGTTGGCCAATTCTTATTGTCATGGTTTTCTCGTTTTTATAGGATGATCTGCAGTTATCATAACGCGACACTCAATAAAAGTATTGGCTTGTTGCGTCAGAAAATGTGTACGAAATGAGTTAATGCTCCAATATTTATGGCTTTAAACGAGATGAAAGATCAAGTTCTATAACGGTCAAACTCATCAATACAAAATCAACATTTTAATGCCAAAAACAAACATATCAATATTGCTTAACCCGCTTGATAGGGTGATTACAACTCCACAATAAAACAGCTGAGTTATATTTGTTCAATATAAAAACTCTCAAATGTTGGTTTTTTCAGTATAAAAAAGGCGAAAAATAATCATATTGTCGATGTTGTTTGCCGTGTTTTTATACGGATTAACACTGCTAACACTTGGCGTTACGCCAGTCTGTGCGTGGATCAGGGCTTACTTATTTACGGTCCTCCACTAACGTATAATTGAAATTATTGTGACGATGCAGTAATGTGACGCCACGACAATTTAGATCTATGTCACAAACTGCATAAATTGATGGAGATAATTATGAAAGTTGCTGTATTGGGTGCCGCTGGTGGTATTGGCCAGGCTCTAGCTTTACTGTTAAAAACTCAACTGCCTGCGGGCTCAAAGTTGTCTCTATATGACATCGCTCCTGTTACTCCTGGTGTAGCGGTTGACTTAAGTCACATCCCAACAGATGTAGAAGTAAAAGGTTTTGCTGGTCAAGATCCTACTGATGCATTAGTTGGCGCAGACGTAGTGTTAATGTCTGCTGGTGTTGCGCGTAAGCCTGGTATGGATCGTTCAGATCTATTCAACATCAACGCTGGTATCGTGCGTAACCTAATGGAAAAAGTGGCTGTAACTTGCCCTAAAGCATTAGTGGGTATTATTACTAACCCAGTTAACACTACTGTAGCGATTGCTGCTGAAGTATTAAAAAATGCCGGTGTTTATGACAAAAACCGTTTATTCGGTATCACAACACTTGACGTTATCCGTAGCGAAACCTTCATCGCTGAGCTTAAAGGCTTAAACGTTGCTGACGTTAAAGTTAACGTAATCGGCGGACACAGCGGTGTGACTATTCTTCCACTACTTTCTCAAGTTGAAGGTGTTACTTTCACTGATGAAGAAGTTGCAGCAATGACAACTCGCATTCAAAACGCGGGTACTGAAGTTGTTGAAGCTAAAGCCGGTGGCGGTAGCGCAACATTATCAATGGGCCAAGCTGCATGTCGCTTTGGTTTATCATTGGTACGTGGTCTACAAGGCGAAGCTAACGTTGTTGAGTGTGCCTATGTTGACGGCGGCAGTGAGCACGCTACATTCTTCGCACAGCCAATCCTACTTGGCAAAAACGGCGTAGAAAAAGTATTACCTTACGGTGAAATCAGCGCATTCGAAGCTAACGCTCGCGATGCAATGTTAGACACCCTTAAAGGTGACATCAAATTAGGCGTTGAATTTGTTAAGTAACTAACAAATCGATGGTCTAAAAAACGCGAAGCCAAGGCTTCGCGTTTTTTTTTGTTTTAAAATGCCTTGCATCTAGCATCTAGCATCTAGCATTCAGCATTCAGTATCTAGAATCTCACCAACTAATCTCTTTGCCTTGCCAATCTAAGTAACTGGCTTAGCCGTTGGGCTCAATATCGGCCATGATGTTATACAGCTGGCTGGCGACAAATTCTGGGGTAAAAAGCTTGCCTGCGGGTACGTTAGCCTGAAAGGGTTTTGATAATGGTGTGTCAGTAGTGCCTGGATGAAACGCGATAAGTTTGACTCGTTTAAGGCGTCTGGCATATTCAACCGCAGTGGTTTTGATTAGCATGTTTAATGCGGCTTTTGACGCACGGTAACCATACCAGCCGCCGAGGCGATTATCTGAAATGCTGCCCACTCGGGCACTTAATATGCTGATCACACATTTTTGTTCGCCAGTGACTTTATGACGCGGTAGTGACAATAATGAGGTGAGGGCGCTTAGCCATAACATAGGCACAATACTGTTGGCATAAAACAACTGTTCTAACGATAGTGCATCAATATCCTCAATGCGTTTCTCTGGCATTAATGTTGAATCTTTAGCCGAATGAGGCCCTAAAGTTGAATCAGCACTTTGCGGGTTTTTACTGTGCAAAATACCATTACACATCACTATTCGTGTCACTTTGCCTGCAATGGCCGCTATATTGGTAACACATTGTTCTATTGAGGCTTGCTGATAATCACAGCTGAAATGATGATGGCTAATATTGTCCGTAAGCTCATGTAGTATCAAATTATTTTGGCGGCTAACCGTAATGATTTGTAGCGGCGAAGTATCATGCCTGTTTGACTGCTGGCTTGATGCTTGCTGAATAACTGCTTGATCAGTATAGGCTTGGTGAGTAAAGGTTTTGGTAATAAAAGCTTGGGCAATTAGCGATGACGCGCCAATCACAATAATGGTTTCTGTTGTCGTTGAATCGCTCATGCACTTTGCCCTTACTTTATTTTACAGTTACCGTTATCACAGCGTTTTTGACCTGTAAGCAAATAAGATATACGGTAACGATTACGGGCAAAGGCCAAATACGCGAGGTCAGCAACAGGTTTAATCAGCGGTAAACGTAATAACTTTATCCAACCATGTTTACCGGTTAAGCCCCAAGCTTTAGCTGTAACATCTAAACCATACAGCCAGCTACCATCAGCTTGTAATCCATGTAGCACCGTATTGGCGTGCACTACATCTAAATCAGGAAAACGCAGATTAATATCAGCAGCGTTAATGTCTTCAAGGCCGATGCGGTTTAAATTGTCATGATGCTTTAATTGCTTCATTTCATTGAGGCACAGTGGGCAGGTGCCATCGTAAAAAATAGTCAGTTCCATTATTTACCTCTTTTATGCCAATGCTTACTAAACACACATTTTTAATGCTTATATTGACTATTGTACGCCCCAAACTCCAAGTCAGTTTACATTTGTTTCCATGATCGCGATTACACACAAATTACCGAGGTTTATGATCTTTTTATTGCATCTTGGCGTATATCATCAAAACAATTCACAAGGGCTCAATAATGCCATTAAGCCAAGCCATTATTAAGGTCACCAATTTACGCTTACGTACGTTTATTGGGTTTAACCAAGACGAACGCGAAAAGCAGCAAGACGTGGTGATCAATATCGAGATCCATTATCCAGCCGATCGATCGTTTCAAACCGACGATGTTGCCGATGCGCTAAACTACAAAGTAATCACCAAAAAAGTGATTCAGCATGTCGAAGAAGGCCGTTTTTTATTACTGGAAAAATTGGTTGCCGACGTATTAGATATTTGCCGTGAGCACCCAACCGTTACCCTGGCCAGAGTCACCATTGATAAGCCTCATGCATTGCGTTTCGCTGATTCAGTGTCGTTATCTTTAGAATACCAAAGCTAGCCAACCTATTATTTAAGGATGTTATTATGACGACCATTAATGACATAACTCGCGCAGAGTTGTCTGCAGAAGCATTAAAAGTACAACAAGCGTTAGTCGCCCATGGCCTTGAAACACCGTTAGTGCCAAGTAACATGACCAGCGAGCAAAAATACCAGCGCATTAAAGGCTTAATGACCGAAGTTGTGTCGACGTTAGGGCTAGATTTAACCGATGACAGCTTAGCCGAAACTCCGCACCGCATTGCCAAAATGTACGTTAACGAAATTTTCTCGGGTCTCGATTATGCTAATTTTCCAAAAATCACTCAAATCGATAATAAGATGGGTGTTGAAGAGATGGTAAAAATTAGCAATATCAGTTTGGTGAGTACTTGCGAGCATCACTTTATTACTATCGATGGTTTCGCCAAAGTGGCTTATATTCCCAAAGATAACATTATCGGCTTATCGAAAATTAACCGAATTGTGCGATTTTTTGCTCAGCGTCCACAAGTGCAAGAGCGCTTAACTCAGCAGATTTTAGTCGCGCTGCAAACGTTGTTGGCGACCGATGATGTTGCAGTGAGCATTAACGCCACCCATTACTGCGTAAAATCTCGTGGCATTATGGACACCTCGTCAAGCACACAAACCACTGCACTTGGTGGCTGCTTTAAGGCCAATCCTGCTAGCCGAGCCGAATTTTTAGCATAACTTTTAGCATAACGTTTAGCATAACGTTTAGGCATAGCTCGCCTAAACTCGGGATCGCTAGCGCCACAGCATGATTTTTAATAATGACTTCACATCGTGAGGTCATTTTTTATAAACACTATCGATTGTCATTATTACGCGCTAGGATGGCTTTTAGTCAGATTCGAATGGTTTGCTTTGAGATAACCATCTAATTTAATTATGATAAAGGCTCAATGTATCAGAGCTGAAAATAAAGAGAGCATTATGGAACGTACAATACTGATCACCGGCGTAGGTAAACGCATAGGTTATGCACTGGCCAAATATTATTTGGCTCAAGGTCATCATGTCATTGGCACTTATCGCACCCATTATGACAGCATTGAACAGCTCGGTAAGTTGGGCGCGAGTTTACATTCATGCGACTTAACCGATCCGGCATCTATTGATGGATTAATTACTCACATCAATGAGCATCATGCTCGCCTCGATACCATTATTCATAATGCGTCAGACTGGTTACCCGATAACAGCGGCTTAAGCCCTGCCGATACGATGATGCGGATGATGCAAATTCACGTATCAGCGCCGTATCAAATCAATCTCGCCTTAGCGCCATTACTGATTAGCGCCGCTAAAAGCAATGACGACAGTATTGGTGCCAGTAACATTATTCACATTACCGATTACGTTGCCGAAAAGGGCAGTAAAAAGCACATCGCCTACGCCGCCAGTAAAGCAGCATTGCATAATATGACACTGTCATTTGCCAGTTTATTAGCCCCACATGTCAAAGTGAACTCCATTGCTCCTGCGATGATTTTATTTAATGAAGATGACGGCGAGACATACAAAGCCAAGGCATTGGCTAAAGCCATATTGCCCAAAGAAGCTGGTAATGCGGAGATTATTGCTTTAGTCGACTACTTGCACACCAGCCATTATGTTACCGGCCGCAGCTACGCCGTTGATGGCGGCAGGCATTTAAAATAATCCATACAACGCCAAGCGCTAATGTGCGGGGCAATGTTGACGTTAATTTGTTATAGACTTCTAGATGGCTAATTGGTAGTGTGGATATTAATCAGTATCCACACTCGCTATTATCGAAAGGAAGTCACTATGTCTGCAGAAAACATGAAGCTGGAATCATTGGCGCTACATTATGGCTACGAGTCTGAAGCTACCACCAAAGCCGCTGCGGTGCCGATATACCAAACCACCTCATATACCTTCGATGATACCCAGCACGGTGCCGACCTGTTCGATTTAAAAGTGGCAGGCAACATCTATACCCGCATCATGAATCCTACTACCAGTGTGTTAGAGCAACGCTTAGCCGCCATTGAAGGCGGTATCGGTGCACTGGCTGTGGCATCTGGCATGGCTGCGATTACTTACGCGATTCAAGCATTAACCCAAGTGGGCGACAATATTGTCAGTACCAGCCAGTTGTACGGCGGCACGTATAACTTATTTGCCCATACGCTGCCACGCCAGGGCGTTGAAGTCCGTATGGCGGCGTTTGATGACTTTGGTGGTCTCGACGCATTAATTGATGACAACACTAAAGCGCTATTTTGCGAATCGATTGGTAACCCAGCAGGTAATATTGTCGACTTACAACGTTTGGCCGATATTGCCCATAAACACGGAGTGCCATTAATTGTAGATAACACTGTAGCGACGCCAGTGTTGTGCCGCGCATTTGATCATGGTGCCGACATTGTTATTCATTCGCTCACTAAATACATTGGCGGCCACGGCACAACCATTGGCGGGGTGATTATTGACTCGGGTAAATTTGACTGGGTTGCCAACAAAAAACGTTTTGCGATACTTAACGAACCTGATCCGTCTTATCACGGTGTGGTGTATACCGACGCATTTGGACCCGCCGCTTATATTGGCCGATGCCGCGTAGTGCCACTGCGTAATACTGGCGCAGCCTTGTCACCACACAGTTCATTTTTGTTACTTCAAGGCTTAGAAACTTTAAGTTTACGTATGGAACGTCATTGCAGTAATGCGCTTACGCTAGCCGAATATCTACAGCAGCACCCAAGCATTAGTTGGGTAAATTACGCAGCTCTTCCAGACAGCCCACACCATGCAACCTGCCAAAAAATTACTGGCGGTAAGGCCTCAGGTATTATTAGTTTTGGCATTAAAGCCGACAACGCAGAAGCCGGTAAAATTGCTGGTGGTAAGTTTATTGATGCACTGCAAATGGTGCTACGTTTGGTCAATATCGGTGATGCTAAATCGTTAGCTTGTCATCCAGCCAGTACCACCCATCGCCAGTTAGACAGTGTCGAATTAGCTAAAGCCGGAGTATCAGAAGATCTAGTGCGCATATCGGTGGGTATTGAGCACATCGACGACATCATTGCTGATGTTAGCCAAGCGCTTGATAAGGCGATTGTGTAAGCCCATTTTTAGTCTAATCAGTTAACTAAAAAGCCTCATCAATAGCGTTTATTGATGAGGCTTTTTATTACGAATCGGTAGCTATTTTAAATAGCTAATCTTCTCGTTGGGGTAATAATCACTGGCAAAGGAATATCCCAAAAATCGGTAGGAACTTGGCTGACTTGCTGGCAGTCGTGGGCAAAGCCAATGGCTAATGGCTTATTATCAATAACTTGAGACAAGGTGCGATCGTAATATCCGCCGCCCATGCCCATACGATTTCCGTGTTCATCAAAGGCGACTAGCGGAGTAATGATCATATCAAGCTTATCGACGGTAATGACATGCTGCACATTGAGTTGTGGCTCGCTAATTCCATATTGGTTGTTAACCATCACAGAATCGCGATCGTAACGCACAAACAACAAATTACCCTTACTAAACGGATGAATACGCGGCAAATAGAGATTAATGTCGACATCCCATAACGCTTCAATCAGTTTTTGAGTGGCAAGTTCACCATCGTGAGTGACATACAAGGCAACATGCTGAGCCGACTGCGCCTGAATTTCGGCTAACATATGACGGCTAGCAATTAAGGCTAATTGATTTTGTTCTTCATCGCTGAGGCTATTACGTTCTTGTCTTACATGGCGACGAATATTATCGCGGCTCATGCCGACACTATCAAATACGGGGTCTTCGAGTTCTGTTGGTGTGGCAAAATAGCTGATGCGTGCCGAAGATGTTGACGTAACTGGACGATTGTCTTTGTTAGTCATAAAGCGTGTGATTGACATAAAATTAGAATGCTCCCCAAAATACCGCTGCCGGCGCAGCCCTTGAACCGTAGGTTCAAGGCGGGTAAATGTTCATCTCCTAAGGCTTCTCGGTATAATCCGAGCATGCACAATGTTAACGAAAGCATTCACCCTGGGTTTGTAATTATCGGCACAGGGACTTAACCAACGAGCAAATATCCCAGGGAGCAAAACAGGGTAGAATTAAGCAATGCTTAGTTCTGAAATCTTAGTTTAGCCTTCCTAGCGGCTTCGTTCAACCAACGATGTTTCCAACGTTGACTGTAATAACGAAATACGCTCATCCATTTGCGCCATATATTGTTTATTTTTTTGTTTTTCTTCAAACAATTCATTGCCAATGTTCAGTGCTGCCATAATGGCTAACTCTTCACGGCTTAAATTATTAGTACGCGACTTCAAGGTTGTCAGTTGGTTTTCAACTTCTCTGGCAACAGTGCGCAAAGCATCTTCGCGTCCTTTTGGACATGCGATAGAGTAGGTGCGCCCTAATAGGGTAATATCAACTGCACTGTTACTCATAATGTTGCCTCAGATCCTTAGTCAGTTCGCGAACTATATAGGGCTGAATTTAAAAGAGCAAGGCAACAGCATCCCTTTTTAACTATTTGCTGTTTGTGTGAACAAATCCGCTTCAGTCTAGGCATAATTTGGGCACAATACACACTAGCATTTGGAGCATCATACTAACTCTGCTAGCATTGAAGCAGATATTGCGTTATTAGGAATTTACCATGGCAATCCCACCTTCATTATGTATTGAAAAACTAAAACAGGCCTTAGATTACGCTGAAGTCGGCCAGCATCCAGTAGAAGTGCATGGGGCGCTTGTTGGGATTATTTGTGGTGGTGTAAAGCAAGAAAATTTAGCTTGGCTCAAGCCGTTAGTTGAATTAATGAACGACGGTCAACCGCTAGAGCCAAACTTACAACAGCTGATCAGCGATTTGTATCAAGACACAGTGGCACGCTTAGTCGATTTCGAATTTGGCTTTACTCTTTTATTACCAGAAGAAGAAGCGTCACTGAGCGATCGCGTTGAAGCGTTAGCCTTGTGGACCCAAAGTTTTTTAACGGGTATTGCCATCATTCAACCTGAGCTAAACAAAGCGTCAGCCGATGTGCGAGAAGTGATTAAAGACCTTGCTGATATTGCCCAGGTAGAATTTGATGTTGGTGATGACGAAGAATCAGAAGTTGCCTACGAAGAGCTGCAAGAGTTTGTCAGAATGTCAGCTATTTTATGTTATTCAGAGTTTGGCTTAGACATGCCTTTGAATGACACCGATGAGCATTCTACTTTTCACTAACATTTTGGTATAGGCAGCAACGCAGCGTATGACCACAGCACACACATCTACCGAGCCACTCGTCGTTGATATTGCCATAGTGGGTGGCGCCATGGCAGGTGCCACGTTAGCCCTAGGGTTAGCTAAGTTATCTGCCACATTATCTGCTACTTTATCATCTGCCACTTTAGCGCGTCCGCTGCGCATTGCACTCATCGAAGCTCATGTTGCCAACAACAATCATTCCGGTTTTGATGCCCGTTCTATCGCCATTGCGCACGGTTCTATTTTCGAACTGACTCGTTTAGGCATTTGGCCTAAGTTGCAGCATCTTGGCACCGCGATCGAAAATATTCATGTGTCTGATCGCGGCCACTTTGGCATGACCGAACTTAACGCTAAACCATTAGGCTTAGACGCGTTAGGGCAGGTGGTTGAATTGGCTCGTGTGGGTAACGTGTTATTCGACGAATTACAAAAGTCATCTGTCAGCGTGTTTTGTCCTGCCAAAGTCACTGATTTACAAGCCCAAACAGACGGTCACTTATTAACATTAGATAATGGCACTCAGCTGCATTGTCAGTTGCTGGTGGCCGCAGATGGCGCTAACTCGGTTGTGCGTCAACATTTGCAGCAGCCTACTGAGCAAATCGATTTTGATCAAACGGCGGTCGTTGCCAATGTCATTACCGACCAACCGCATCAACACTGGGCTTATGAGCGCTTCACCCAAACAGGTCCATTAGCACTGTTACCGATGACGTCAGTGCCATCAACACCTTCCACTCAAGCGCGATATTCACTGGTATGGGCATTACCGCCAGCCAAAGCTGATGAATTAAAAAATGCGGATAAAGCTGAGTTTTTAGCG
Source organism: Shewanella sp. SG44-2 (assembly GCF_014164215.1). Taxonomy (NCBI): domain Bacteria; kingdom Pseudomonadati; phylum Pseudomonadota; class Gammaproteobacteria; order Alteromonadales; family Shewanellaceae; genus Shewanella; species Shewanella sp. SG44-2. Next base: position 13,531 of record NZ_JACJEU010000025.1, on the reverse strand, counting down.
GCATTGCAACAAGCATTTGGCCATCGTGTCGGCCGCTTTATCGATGTGGGTCAACGGGTCAGTTATCCACTCACGTTATCGTACATGCCTCGGCCGATTTACCATCGTTGTATATTTGTCGGTAACGCCGCGCAAACGCTACACCCTATTGCCGGACAAGGTTTTAACCTGGGTTTACGTGATGTAGTCGGGCTACTCAAGGTGCTTGAACATGCCTTTAGCAGTAACACTGCAACCGAAATCGACCTCGGCAGCAGCGCTATCGTGCATCAATATTTAGCCGCTCGCCAAGCCGATCGCGACAGCACACTCAACAACATCGAATTTTTAGTGCGTGGCTTTTCCAATCAATATTGGCCGTTAGTTGCCGGACGCAATATCGGTTTGCGTTTATTGTCTTGGCTACCGCCGTTAAAGCGCCCCGTAGCGCAAACCGCCATGGGCTGGCGTTAACTCATTTTAAGGTAAGGATTGACCATGTTTTCAACTAAAACTTATGATGTTGCCATCGTCGGCGGTGGTATGGTCGGGCTTGCAACCGCAATCGGTTTAGCCAATGCCGACCTTAATGTGGTGGTTATCGATGCTGGCACAACCCAAGCGGTCAGCGGTGAGCCTAAATTGCGCGTCAGTGCTATTAACAAAGCAAGCCAACAACTGCTGGAAAACCTCGGTGCTTGGCAATACCTCGACGACAACCGTGTTAGCCCTTACCAAAAAATGTCGGTATGGGACAAAGACGGCCTAGGTAAAATTGAGTTCGACGCCCACAGTATCAGCGAAGCCTATTTAGGTTCGATCATTGAAAACGACGCCATCAGTTATGCCCTTGCCAAACGCGCCAGCGAAATAAGCAACATTACCCATATTGAAAACCAACGCCTTGAGCGTGTAGCCTTTGGCGAGCGCGAAGCTTGGCTAACCCTAGCCAATGGCGATAACGTCAGTGCCGCCGTGGTGGTTGCCGCCGACGGAGCTAATTCTTGGGTGCGCCAGCAATGCAGTATTCCGCTAACCTTTTGGGACTACGGCCACCATGCCATTGTCGCGACCGTGCGCACCGAACTTGCCCACGACGCCACCGCCAGACAAGCCTTTTTACCTGGCGGCCCATTAGCTATGTTGCCACTGTACGACGACAACTTATGTTCCATCGTCTGGTCAGTATCGCCGGACCAAGCCGAGCAATTGTTGGCATTAGACGATATCGAATTTGGCAAAGCATTAACTGCCGCGCTCGATGGCCGTTTAGGCATGTGCCAGGTGGTTAGCGAGCGTCAATCATTCCCGCTACGTATGCGTTATGCGCGCCACTTTGCCCGCCATCGATTAGTGCTGGCTGGCGACGCTGCTCACACCATTCACCCGTTAGCTGGCCAGGGGGTTAACCTAGGCTTTTTAGACGCAGCTAGCATCATCGACACCTTTACCGAACTGCACCAGCAAGGCAAAGATTTAGGCGAATACAGCCATTTGCGCGCCCTTGAACGTTGGCGTAAAGCAGAGGCGATGGAGATGATTGCCACCATGGAAGGCTTTAAAAGACTGTTTGCCGGCAGCAATCCGCTTAAAAAAGCCATGCGCGACATAGGCCTAACCCTAGTTGATAATGTCGCTGGGCTGAAAACAGTGTTCATCAAACAGGCTATGGGTAACAAAATGACATTACCTAAACTTTGTCGCGAGCCAATTTCATCATAGCTAATATAGAAACTTGTTTAATATCAGTCTATACAGTTAAATCGGCGTTTTTATTGTAAAAAATTATGTAAAAAAATTACAACAATAGATTAGCTAAACTAATGCGACCGGACTCGGATTAGAAAAATTTTTTGTATACAAAGTGGGTCTGCGGAGTATAATTTTGGCCGCATTTTATCAAAAACCTACATAAGAAAGGCCTCAAAAAAAGGGATAATAATGGCTAGCAAAACTGTACTTTTTAACAAGCATTTAGAATCGAAAGCCAAAATGGTAGATTTTCATGGTTGGGAAATGCCGATTAATTACGGCTCTCAAATAGAAGAACACCATGCAGTGCGTCAAGATGCGGGCATGTTCGACGTATCGCACATGACCGTAGTTGACGTAACCGGCAACGAAGCTTGTGCCTTTTTACGTAAGTTACTTGCTAACGATGTCGCCAAACTTACCGTACCTGGTAAAGCCCTTTACGGCGGCATGCTAGACGAAAACGCTGGCATCATCGACGACCTTATTACCTACTACCTTACCGACACTCATTACCGTGTTGTGGTTAACTCAGCCACCCGCGACAAAGACTTAGCGTGGATCAACAAGCAAGCCGCCGCGTTTGATGTTGTTGTGACTGAACGTCCAGAGCTTGCGATGATTGCCGTGCAAGGCCCTAATGCTAAAGCCAAAGCAGCTACTGTATTTTCTGCTGAGCAAAACGCTGCCGTTGAAGGCATGAAGCCATTCTTTGGTGTGCAATCAGCCAGCTTATTTATTGCCACAACCGGTTACACCGGCGAAGCGGGCTACGAAATCATTGTTCCAGAAACCGAAGCAGAAACCTTATGGCAAGCACTACTAGATGCAGGCGTTAAGCCATGTGGTTTAGGTGCGCGTGACACATTACGCTTAGAAGCGGGCATGAACCTATACGGTCAAGACATGGACGAGTCAATTAATCCATTAGCCGCTAACATGGGCTGGACTGTAGCGTGGGAGCCAAGCGAGCGTGACTTTATTGGCCGTGATGCACTCACCGCCATTAAAGCGGCTGGCACAGACAAATTAGTCGGCTTAGTCATGGAAGAAAAGGGCGTATTACGCCACGATATGGCAGTATTTTTTACCGACGCAGACGGTGTTGAGCACCAAGGTGTGATCACCAGCGGTTCGTTTTCGCCAACATTAGGCTATTCTATTGCCATGGCCCGAGTGCCTAGTGGTATTGGTGCCATCGCTGAAGTTGAAATGCGTAAAAAGCGTGTTAACGTAAAAGTCATCGCTCCAAGTTTTGTACGTAACGGTAAGCAAGCTTTCTAACAACTCAATAAAATGAGTTGCGCTTTACCCAAAAAGAATTTATTTGTTAAGTATTAGAACATCAGATTAAGGAACAACGATAATGAGCACTATTCCAGCAGACTTGAAATATGCATCTTCGCACGAATGGATCCGTAAAGAATCAGACGGTAGCTACACAGTAGGTATCACTGAGCATGCTCAAGAGCTATTAGGCGACATGGTATTCGTAGAATTACCAGAAGTTGGCGACACAGTAACTGCCGGTGAAGACTGCGCAGTAGCTGAATCAGTTAAAGCGGCATCAGACATCTATGCACCTATTTCTGGTGAAGTGATTGCCGTAAACGAATCTTTAGAAGACTCGCCAGAGCTTGTTAACAGCGACGCATTTGGTGACGGTTGGTTCTTCCGTGTTATGCCTTCTGACGAATCAGAAGTGGATGCATTATTAGATGCAGACGGTTACCAAGAAGTGATTGACGAAGAATAAGCGCCAATGACGCAGGAAGCTCCCTCGGGAGCTTCTTTGTTATCTAACGATAAAAGTGTTGCGCCCTGCAGTATTGTCGTTTCTGCTTCATAAAGGAAGTGGCACACATAAAGCCACTCACGACGTAAGCGCGTTGCATTAATAAACCCTTTACGGGTTAGTCACGTATTACACGTTTTCACCCTAATCCAGTTCTGTGCCCTACCGCCATAACTGGTCGATTTGGAACAAGGTTTAACATGACCAAGCAAACCCTGACACAACTAGAACAACACGAGTTATTTCTAACCCGCCACATTGGCCCCAATGCTGAGCAGCAACAAGAAATGCTCAACTTCATTGGTGCAGAGTCGTTAGAAGACTTAACCGCGCAAACCGTTCCTGGCAAAATTCGTTTACCACAAGACCTCACCATCGGTGACTCGTGTGGCGAAGCCGAAGGTATTGCCTATATCCGCAACATAGCTGACAAAAACAAAGTCTTTAAAAGCTATATCGGTATGGGTTACTACGGCGTGCAAGTGCCAAATGTTATTTTGCGTAACGTGTTCGAAAATCCAGGTTGGTACACTGCTTATACTCCATATCAGCCAGAAATCGCTCAAGGCCGTTTAGAAGCAATCTTAAACTTCCAACAAGTGTCAATGGACCTAACCGGCCTTGACCTTGCGTCAGCCTCATTGCTGGACGAAGCAACCGCAGCGGCAGAAGCCATGGCCCTTGCCAAGCGCGTGTCTAAAGCTAAAAAAGCCAACATCTTCTTTGTTGCCGATGACGTATTCCCACAAACATTAGACGTAGTGAAAACCCGCGCAGAATGTTTTGGTTTTGAAGTGGTCGTTGGCCCAGCGAGTGAAGCGGTAAATTACGAATTATTTGGTGCCTTGTTCCAGTACACCAACCGTATTGGCCAAATTACCGATTACACTGAGCTATTTGCTACGCTTCGCGACAACAAAGTCATTGTTACAGTAGCAGCCGACATCATGTCGTTAATGTTACTTAAATCACCGGGCGCCATGGGCGCAGATGTAGTATTTGGTAGCGCGCAACGTTTTGGCGTACCAATGGGATACGGCGGACCACACGCAGCATTCTTCGTTGCCCGTGACGAACATAAACGTTCAATGCCAGGCCGTATTATTGGTGTGTCAAAAGACACCCGCGGCAACAGCGCATTACGTATGGCCATGCAAACGCGCGAGCAACATATTCGCCGCGAAAAAGCCAACTCAAACATTTGTACCGCGCAAATTTTATTAGCCAACATGGCGTCGTTTTATGCGGTATTCCACGGCCCACAAGGCTTAAAAACCATAGCATCACGCATTAACCGTTTAGCCGACATATTAGCGGCAGGCTTAACAGCAAAAGGCTTAACCTTAGCTAACACCACTTGGTTCGACACCATCAGTGTTAAAGGTGCCGACGTTGCCGCCATTAATGCCCGCGCCATAGCAGCGCAAGTTAACTTACGTATAGATGCAGACGGCGTGTTTGGTATCAGCTTAGATGAAACCACTATCCGTACAGATATCGCAGACTTATTTGACGTTATCCTAGGCGCAGGTCACGGTTTAGATGTTGCAGCACTCGATGCCGACATCGTTGCTAATGGCAGCCAGTCAATTCCAGACGCGCTAGTACGTCAAGATGCGGTATTAACCCATCCAACGTTTAACCGCTACCAAAGCGAAACCGAGATGATGCGTTACATCAAGCGTCTCGAAAACAAAGATTTAGCCTTAAACCACTCAATGATCTCGTTAGGTTCATGCACCATGAAACTCAACGCCGCAGTGGAAATGCTACCAGTAAGCTGGCCAGAATTTGCTAACATGCACCCATTCTGCCCGCTAGATCAGGCACAAGGTTACACCCAGTTAATTAACGAACTGTCTGAGTTTTTAGTTAAAATCACCGGTTACGACTCTGTGTGTATTCAGCCAAACTCAGGTGCGCAAGGCGAGTACGCTGGCTTATTAGCGATTAAGAAATACCACGAGTCTCGCGGCGACGCGCACCGTAACATTTGCTTAATCCCACAATCAGCTCACGGTACCAACCCTGCATCAGCACAACTTGCTGGTATGAAGGTAGTGGTTACAGCTTGCGACAAGCAAGGTAACGTTGATTTAGAAGACTTACGCACTAAAGCAGCGGAGCTTGCAGACAGCCTATCGTGCATCATGATCACGTACCCATCGACTCACGGTGTTTACGAAGAATCAATCCGCGAAGTATGCGAAATCGTCCATCAATATGGCGGTCAAGTGTACCTAGACGGCGCAAACATGAACGCACAGGTTGGTTTAACATCACCAGGCTTTATCGGCGCAGACGTATCGCACCTTAACTTACACAAAACCTTTGCTATCCCGCACGGTGGCGGTGGTCCTGGTATGGGCCCAATCGGTGTTAAATCACACCTTGCGCCATTTGTAGCAGGCCACACAGTGATTAAGCCAGGCCGCGAAAGCGACCATAACGGCGCGGTATCTGCTGCACCTTATGGTAGCGCCAGCATTTTGCCAATCAGCTGGATGTACATTAAGTTGTTGGGCACTAAAGGGGTTAAGCAATCAACCCAAACAGCGCTATTAAACGCTAACTACATCATGAAAAAGCTCTCAGCACATTATCCTGTGTTGTTCACCGGCCGTAACGACCGTGTTGCCCATGAATGTATTATCGATTTACGCCCATTAAAAGAAACCTCTGGCGTGACCGAAATGGATATCGCTAAGCGTCTAAACGATTACGGTTTCCACTCACCAACCATGAGCTTCCCAGTAGCGGGAACCTTGATGATTGAGCCAACTGAATCTGAGTCTAAGGTTGAGCTGGATCGTTTCATCGAAGCGATGATTTCTATTCGCGGTGAAATTACCAAGGTAGAAGCAGGCGAGTGGCCAGTAGACAATAACCCACTGCATAATGCACCTCACACCTTAGCGGATATTATGGACCCAGAGTTTGATTCACGTCCGTACAGTCGTGAAGTGGCCGTGTTCCCAACGGCTGCGGTTAAGGCAAATAAGTTCTGGCCAACCGTAAATCGTATCGATGATGTTTATGGGGATCGCAATTTGATGTGTAGTTGTGTCCCACTTTCAGACTACGAATAAATGATAATGACTACTTGGCCTCGATAATACGGCGTCAGCCGACACTTTTCTCTTCTCATTGACACCAGTCAACTCCGAGGAGAAAAGCATCGGCTTTCTTGTCTTCTCATCGGCAGTAACGCCATTATCGTGGTAGTAGGCTTCATTTGAAGTTTTAGAATTTAAAAGCGACCGAAAGGTCGCTTTTTTGTTTGTGTCATTCCAGTAAATTCCGAACAAACGTCTTTCCTGCAATGCTTTTAAGCCGGAATCCAGGTGTTTTCTTTTTTCTTCATCTTACATCTTAGCTATGGCTATGGCCTGCGGCCACTAACGTCGTGGCGCTTCGCCCACATCAGACCAAGAGGAAATCAACGGCTGTTCCCTCTTGACTCTTTTTAAAAGAATTAGCCCAGCCGCCCCGCAACATTTTCCTTAATGATTTAAACAACAGATGCGAAAAGGTCGCCATGGGGATTGATCCAGCTTTTAACTTCGTTTGTAGACTGCTTCGGCCCATCTTACAATAAAGAGTGAAAATGCTAACGCTTCCGATGGGAATCTGATGTGAATGGATTTACGAATGTCGTGATGGCATGGTCAATGATGTTCCCGACATCATAATGACATTTCCCATATCCATATGGGGCAGATACCAAAGAACGACCTGTACCGCGAAAGCTAGCCTGACGTCCTGTCAGGCTCACGCTATTTTCTTCAACGGCCTCAAGTTCAGGTGGAGCATAAAGATAAAATTAAGGCATTAAAAAGCGACCGAAAAGGTCGCTTTTTAATTGGCGGAATAATTTACTCCTCCCCCTTAATTGATTCAATCACTAAACAAGCGTTTAATTGCAGATTCTGCTCGGGAATTTGATGAAGTTTGCTCACCCATTTCAACTTTATAACAGTTGAAACTAGGTCCAGTCTCAGGTGACCAATCCTCAAACTGAATGACTCTCATGCTTCTACCTTGTGGTGGCAGTAAAAAATCCAATAAGCGGTTGGTAAGGTCTTCATGGTGACTAGTAACAATCACTTGCCGTTTCCATTTATCTCTATCGTTCGCATAAGCTAACTTTCTGAGTAGGACGGCTGCGGGGATTAATTGGTTCATATCCAAAGACGTCGTAAAGTCATCAAAGCCTATTACCTTATGGTTTAACGTATCAGCGAGCGCTAGATTAAGATTGATGGTCCAACAAATCGCAAGTTGGGTTTTTTGCCCTGTTGATAAGTCGGAAAAACTCACATTATTTTGTGTTACAAAAGTCCATTCTGGTTTTTTTTCTGTACCAATATTGCTAAGTTTTATTGGGAGAAAGCCTTTTGGGAAATGGAAATTACCAAGTAATGAATTCATGTTTTCAGTCAAATTTTGTAACTCAACAGCTGGAATCTCGCTCATAAGGTTTAGTAATTGGCTGTTTGTTCCTGACTCCTGCTTACAAATTTTTATTGCACTAGATAACAAGGTTTCAGCGCTTCCAATACTTTCAGCTTGACTAACATTTTGTTCGTCAAGTTGTTTGTCATGCTCAAGACGTGACCAATTTTTAAAAGCACGAATCAATGGTTCTGGTGAGTACATCTCCTTCTTTACAGGTTTTAGATCTGCTAGTAAGTTGATTTTGTTTTTAGCGTAATCAAGAATGTCGCTGATTTTTAATGTGTTTCCATTAAGTTTTTCTTTTAGTTCTTCTCCATAAAGGTTGAGCTGCTCAGCCGAGGTACTATATAAACTTAATTGTTGGATTTGTGAAGAAATCTGTTTGCTCTGTTCTTCAATGAGTAAACGTTGTTGTTGTAGCTCTTGAAGTTTTTTTAGACTCAGGGATTTTAATTGAGCTAAATTTTCAGTCAAATCATTCACAATCTTATCTAAATTAACTTTTTCAGCATCGTTATCAAAAGCGCTTAGCCATTGATTTATATTACTATGGAAATTATTTAACCAGTTGCCAAGGCTATCACCGTCACTAAGTCGTGCTATTGCTTCGGACACTTTCTGATATTGGCTTCGTAGTATTTCTTGTTGTCCTAACATTTTGTTTATTGCTAATGAATACTCATTTTTAGCAAAATCAACAACTAATGTATCTAACTGCAAATGCGATAGATCATTTTCTTCAGCCTTTTTACTCCATTTAATTTCTAAGTCAGTAGGTAATTGCATTAATCTATCGACAAAAATCTGACTAAACTCTTGATTTTTCGCTTGAGCAGATTTATTCGCCATCATGTTGAACTGAATTTCACTGAGACATTTTCCAATATTTTCTAAATGCTCAGGAATACTTTCGCCAACCACCTGGAATTGTTCAATTAATAGGCTCAATCCTTTAGACAGATTTCGAATTTGCGAGTCCCATTTACTTTGCAAATTTCCATTTTTTAGAGTGAGTGTTGACGAAGTTAATAATTTTTTTGCAGGATGATCTAGGTCTAGAAATTCAGTGCCTTCAGAGATTATTTCTGCAAACTTCTTTCGTTCAGCTTCGTAATCTTTTCTATATTTACGCCGAATTAATTGCTGTTGCAGCGACTCTAATTGAGGCAGCAATGATTTAAGATTAGCTTTCAATGCCTGTGCGGGCTTGTTGTCAGGTTCAAGTAACTGGATCACTTCATCACAAGCTAATTTCTGAATATGTTCCTGGAAGAAAAAAGTAGATGCCGTCTTTAAAAAATCTTCCCCTGAATTTTTCTCTCCTATGATGAACTCATTACCATTTACCCTGACTAACCCATCATTTTGAGTTTTATTAAGATATTTATTAGGGATGCCGTCATGGTTTATAGTCCAGTTTAAGGCTTCCAATAAAGAGGTTTTTCCTACACCATTTTTGCCTGTAATCAGAATTAAATCAGCATTAGAAAAATCAAAACAATTAGATTTTTGACCTTGATTTGACCTATAGCCTTTAAAGTTTTGAAGCTCAATTGAACTGATAGTTTTATTAAGCGTCATTGTTTGTTCCTTCAAAGAAGTGTGTACCTAATAGGTTGTTTAAATCATCAACTATCTCTTGTTGCCAATTTTGAGCCATTTTCTCTACTTGGCCATGCTCCAAAGCTTGTAGCACATTATCTGAATACCGCCCAAAAAGCTGGGGATCAATGCCTGCTGAAATTTTTGCAGTGGGAATGGCTTCAAGTAAAAGCTCTTTAAAACGACTGTTATCAATTCTCTTAGGTGAGTACGGCTTAACTTGTAATGCACCAGTCCATTTATCTATAAGATCTTTTACAGTAGGATACTTTTCTGCATTCGCTATTTGGACAATAAAACGGCCACGGTGCCAGTCCTGATCACCAGTCAATTTCAACCATTCATTTATTAAATTTTCTTCTTTACAATCATCAATATCAATAACTGCAATTAATGGTGAGAAATACTGAAGGTCGCGAAGTAAATCTGCTAATTGATCCATTTTCTGTGCAATATCAAAACGCATATCAGCCCAAACTATTTTGTCAGCATTAATTGTTGGCGATAACCATATAACTAAATTGCAAGCCGATGAGCAATGTACTGAGATTGGTATTATTGATAATATTGGATCAGTTCTTTTATCTAACTCGATGCTAAAGCAGTCATTTTTTTCCAATTGTCACTTCCTTTAGACTTGTATTAAGTAAGAGCGCTTATTTAAGCTTGGCTGGTTGACATAGTAATAATGAGTAGGTGATTGAACTGCATCCATCAGTCTTTTATTAATAGACGAAATACCATTCAAACGGCCATCATAGAATATATGTTTCCATCCCAAAGCAATTATGGTGCTAGGTTGCAAGGTGCTTTTGCCCATAACTTTTGCTAAACGATGTATTTGTGGTCTAGTGCAACTCCCCGCATTTCCTATTAGAAGAATCAACTCTGCGGCACCAGTTATTTCATTTGATGTATTTGAATCGGTTAAGAATGATGGGCTTGCAGAAACATACAGTGACTTTACTTCATCTTTTAGCGATATCCCAATACCTCTTTTTTGGCAAAAGCTAATCTGTTCTTTGCGATTTTCATGCAAAATAAATAGTAACAACATCAGCTCGGACATCAGCGCTTTATTTTCATTAACGGGTACGTAGTGAGCAGCTTCGTCTTGCTCATTAAAATGACCGTTTAACATCTGAAGACACGTGCTAAACGCTTGATAAATACTATTTGGTAATATTGTCCTAGCACATATCTGTTTCAATGAGCTCAACCAATCTGGCACACTTGTTATTTGCGACTTTTCATCATCTTGAAATTTGTCAGCTTCAAGAGTCTTTTCAAAGGTCGATAAAATCTCACCAAGTATTGTTGACGCATAGGGAACAATTGCAGTAAAACTAGCATTCGCAGGAACTATACTATGCTCTAACGCATTGATTAAAAGCTGACGATAAATACGCTCAAAAATAGCCTGCCATAGTTCGTCAGCAGGTAAAGTCGAGCCAACTTTAGGGTTCCGTATAATTAACTTATCACCATCCTGTGGGGGAAAATCATGTTGAAAAGCATATGATTTAATAATTTGCTGTTGATGAAAACTAGGATGCAGATCATAGATTGCTACTATTGGGGCTGATGGGGTATTAAATAGCTCCACTATTCCTTTTGTATGTGAATAATCGGAGTATTCATCCAACACGGTTTGCAAAGTATGATGAATTTGTGGTTCATCGCTACCAAAACCGTTAAAAAATAGTGTATTAGAACGTAACCTATCTTTAAATATATCCGCTGCCCATTGTCGGTTACGCCATTGCTGTAGTTGACGTTCAGTAAGTAATATTCGCTCACATTGATCTTCATTACTACCATCGCCTAGCTCTTCGGAACAGCCGTTTATTTTGAAAATTTTAAGGCGATTAACGACTCCATTCGACGTCGCTCCGAGTTCCCTGTAATTATTCAGATTTGCTATTACATCCGCTGAGTTTTTGCCTACAATTTTTGTGTAAGCTTTTTCAAAATTACAATCATAGTTGGTCGTTATGACTTCACTGATTAAGGACTCTCTAGCTAGTTTAGCTATAATTTTATGAGCAGGAGTTGGTTCGAGTTTTGGGTATTCGACAATTCTTAACAACTCAATAAGTTGTTTGTAAGGCGCTTTAGAGTTATTTGAATCGTCAATATTGCTAATCGGTTCCCACAGGAAAAGTTCTGCCAAATTTCCCAGTTTAAGGTTTTTCGCAGCTGAAATTACGTCACAAAAGAAACAACCAGATTTAATGGTGCCAACCGATACAATTGAATGCCCTAGTTGTTGCAGCCTGATGAGACAACCTTGTTGAACGTCTTTCGCATCAATAGTTGTCGTGTGACTGCAAATTGGACCATGGATATTTACATCAAACCGATCAACACGACTAGCTAACAAAGCGCATTCGAGAGTTGCAATCATCCAAGGTACTGTATGATATCTAAGCCCTTCAGGATGCTCACTATATAGTGAAATACCAGCACCAGCGACAGGAATACATCGTCTATTTAGAATTTGTCTAACGATATATTCGAAAGAATTATTAGGGTTCATTACCACAGCCTCAATTTGGCTTTACATATCCTAGAAAGTGGGGCCGGATTAATTTTATCTATCTTTATCATTGCCCCACCTCGCTCTTACTCAAGCACCGCTGTGCCACTTGATACACGATGGCATCGACCTGCTGTTGGCTGAGTGATTGAGTCCTGACAGAGGGTAACGTTTTGACCAGCTGTTTGTGGTTGATGATCGGAAACGGTGGCCGTGTTTGGCTGGTTACATACCAGCCTGGGAACACGAGTACTGGGCTGGAAATGATTTGTTCTCCAGTCGCTTTAGTGAGCCATTGGCTGACCCATTTAGCCTGGCGAGTGGCTTGTTCGAGTGGCTTGGTTTCTACCCATGATGGAAAGTGTAAGCGACCATCTTTATAGAAAAGCTCGTAACCCTTACTGCCATTCGGATTGGGTTGAGTATGGTCTTTATGTCGCTTGTGGCGGCCTTTGGTTTCGATGGCGAATACGCCATTTTTGCCTATGGCTAAGTGGTCGATGTTAAAGCCGTCAGCTTGTATGTCGTGAAACACTTGATAGCCCAATGCTTGTAAGCCGATTAACTCATTGGCAGTGGCTATTTCTGCTGTGTGGCCTAGGCGTAATTTGGTGAGTTTGGAAAAGTTTTTCCACGTTTTGTAGCCGCAATAAGATAATCCGATAAAAGAGATTATGGCAAACATCCAAGGGAATTTGCCGACGGTAATGTGTGCTTGAATGCTGTTAATGGCAAATGGCAGACACACAACCAATACGCCCATTAGCATACTGGCGATTAAATTGATTTGGAGGTCTTGTATCTCTTGCTGTAAGCCAAAAGCGGGAATTCGTTGAAGTTGGTCGCGATCGACGGGTAATTTAACCGTTCTGTCGCGATGTTTGAGCAATACAAACATCACCCCAAGGGTGACAAACATACTAGAAAGAAGAATGCCTACTGATAATAAACTGGAGATGAAGCTTGTCATTGTCGTCCTTGAGCGTGGTGTGATCTAAGTAATTGGTCGCAATTCTAAATCCATGAATCTGCTGGATTAATATACTCCGAGTTTGGCAATATTGTAAGTGGAAATTCTCATCAATCGTTAAGCGTCGCAATTGAGCGAAATGGGCTGTTGCTGTATTCAAAAATATCATTGCATAATAATGGCTTGTATCAGGGGGGGATCTTAATGGGTTAGCGTCACAGCTACCATTTTACCTGAGTGTGAAACATAAAAAGGCCTGCTTATTTTAAGCAGGCCTTTTGGGTTTAGTTTTCGCTGTTAGTCATGTTCACTTCAAAAACATCGCTTAAGCTAGTCACTATTTGGGTCTGTCACTTTCTACTCAAGCCGTTTACAAAATCAGTCTATAAAAGCAGTTATAAAAGCAGTTATAAAAGCAGTTATAAAAGCAGTTATA